>JBJSXY010000400.1:0-4785 GCA_046086625.1 Pseudomonadota bacterium
ATTTCAAAAAATTGATGTCCGGGAGCCCTCTAATGAAGATGCCATTCATATTCTAGAAGGCCTTAAGGCGCGGTATGAAGACTTTCATCAAGTCACTTATTCTTCAGAAGTCATCAAAGCCATGGTGGAACTTTCTGCTCGGTACATTCACTCTCGTCCGCTTCCTGATAAAGCCATCGATGTAATGGATGAAGTAGGATCGAGGCTCAGACTCAAGGACAGCGGCAAGGAAAAAATTGCTGTTACCCTCAGGCAAGTCGAAGAAGTTATTTCATCAATAGCCCAGGTGCCAGCTAAATCTGTTTCCAGTACTGATAAAAAGCAGTTGCAAACTTTAGAGCAAGATTTGAAAGCTGTTATTTTTGGTCAAGATGCAGCGATTGAAAAGTTGGTCGATTGTATTAAGTTATCGCGCTCAGGACTGGGAAATCCGCTCAAGCCGATTGGCTGTTATTTATTCACGGGCCCCACAGGTGTGGGCAAAACGGAAGTAACTAAACAGCTCGCGCGACTCTTGGGAACGGAACTGATTCGATTTGATATGAGCGAGTACATGGAAAAGCATGCGGTTTCAAGGCTCGTGGGGGCTCCTCCTGGTTATGTGGGTTTTGAAGAAGGCGGACTTTTAACTGAGCGGGTATCCAAAAATCCTTACGCTGTTCTTCTTTTTGACGAAATGGAAAAAGCGCATCCGGATATCGCTAATATTCTTTTGCAAGTGATGGATAACGGAAAGTTGACTGACACGAATGGAAAAGTAGTGGATTTTAGAAATGTCATTCTCATTATGACTTCCAATGTGGGTTCCAGAGAAGTTGCCAAACAAGGCTTAGGTATTGTTCCTTCTGAAACTAAAAAGCGCTCGGAAACAGCTGTGAAAGGTGCGTTTAGTCCGGAGTTCATTAATCGGCTCGATGCTGTGGTCAGCTTTTCCAATCTCACAAAAGAAATGGTCATGAGAGTCATCGATAAAGCTTTATCTGAAATGGCCAGCACCCTCTCCGAGCGAAAAATTATTATTTCGGTAACTTCTTCTGCCAAAGAGTTTATTTTTGAAAAGGGCTATGACCCAAGCTATGGGGCAAGGCCAATTGCACGTGCAATCGACGAATACATCAAAAAGAAGCTCGTAAATGAAATTCTTTTTGGGAAATTGACAGAGGGCGGCAAAGTGGAAGTTGGCTCTTCAAGTGGAGAGTTAACATTTAAAATAAGCGATTGAGTTTGGGATTGACCGCTCAGAGCAGCTTGGTTACGACCATTTTATGATTCAAAAACTCCACATCCAGGGAATGGCTATCATTGAAGAATTGAAGATCGATTTTTCCGATGGCTTTAATGTGATTACCGGTGAAACCGGTGCCGGTAAATCGATTTTGATTCGCGCGCTCTCTTTTCTTTTAGGACACAAAGTAGGCCCGGACATGATTCGGCAAGGATTTGAAACAGCGACCGTTACGGGAGAGTTTTTTCTAAGAGCAGATCATGAAGCTTTAACCTATTTAGAATCGGTAGGGGTTCCCTTTGAAAAAAACAAGGAAGGGGCACCTATCATCGTTCGACGTCAAGTCAATGCGAAGGGAAGAGCGAGCGCTTGGGTGAATGATATCCCCGTCGTAGGAAGTACTGTAAAAGAACTAGGACTGCATTTGGTGGATATTTTTGGGCAGCATGACAACCAAAAATTAATGCGATCTGAATTCCACCTATCCTATTTGGATAAATTTCTTGAGAACAAAAACTTGGCGGGCCTTTATCGAGAAGAGTATCGACAATGTATTTCAAAAGTGCGTGATATTGAAGAAACGCTCAATCATTTTCTCTCGGGCCGAAAAGATCTGGATTACCATTTGTTTCGGCTTCAAGAGTTGGAAGCCTTTGGCCCTTCAATTGAAGATTTTCAGGCAGTAAAGGAACTTACGGAAACTTCTCGTGCTTCTGTTGCTTTGAAAGAGGGATTGGGACAAGTGCTAGCGAGTTTGGAGAACGAAGGCCAATCCCTTAATTCAGTTTTGTGGGATTCGGTCAAAAAAATTGGACGATTGAACGAAAAAATCTCCAGTAAAGATTTAGACAGTTTACGAGAAAGAGCCGAGTCGCTCGCTTCTGAAATGGACACCCTTAGTTACGATGTCAGTCGAATGCTGGGCTCTTTAGAAGTAGATGAAAGCAAAATCGAAGAAGCTCATAAGAGAGTGTATGGCTATCAAGAACTTTTTAGAAAACATGGAGTAAGAGAAGCTGAAGATCTCATTCAGATTCAAGACAAATTAAAGCGTGATTGTCTCAGCCAAGACGATCTTGCCGTCGATTTGAAAAAAGAGCTAGAGAAACTCGTTGAGCAAGCAGAGAAACTTTCTCAGCAAGCAAAAAAGCTCTCTCAACAGCGATTGAAAGCGGCTCATCGCATAAAAAAAGCAGTCGAATCTGAACTCAGCGAACTTGCGATGCCAGGAGTGGTGTTTGATGTGCTCTGGGAAGAAACGGAAGGAAAAGAGAGGAGTTTAGATTGTTCTAGTCTAGAAAATAAGTGCCTGACGGATATTTCACAAAAACTAAGTGAGCTATTGAAAAACTTGGGACCCGATGGCTATGAGCACGCGGAATTTATGCTGGCTTCTAATCCGGGAGAGCCCCTTTTGCCCTTATTAAGAGTGGCATCTGGAGGAGAGCTATCTCGAATCATGTTAGCTCTTAAAAAAGCATTAGTAGCGGATGCAGATACTTGCGTTCTGGTCTTTGACGAAATCGATACTGGTATTTCAGGCCGAGTAGCCGATGTCGTGGGCAAAAAAATGAAAGGCCTGGCAGAGGCGTTTCAAGTGCTTTGCATTTCTCATTTGCCTCAAGTGGCCGTATATGCTGACACGCATTTTCTTGTAAAAAAAGAAGCAAGACCCAAAGCTGCTCAGAGCAAAACAGTGAGAACGGAGTCAACCATTGTGCGTTTATCTAAGACGGAAAGTACCGCAGAAATTGCAAGACTCCTCAGTGGTTCTGAGGTTTCCAAAGCGGGACTAGCCAACGCTAAAGCGCTTTTGGAAAAAGCAAAAAAACTCTCCACAAAATCTGAATTGAATCTATGATCACTTTCCTTCTTGTGATTGTCTTTTTTGTGTCTAGCGCAGAAGCGAGTTCACCGCTCTACGAATGTAGTCATCCCCAAGGGGAAAGACTGCATGTGTTTCTTCAAGGGAAGGCCACAAAAGCTCAGAGATTTTCCAAAGTAACGAAAGAGGAAGAGGAATGGAAAATGCCAGAGAGTGTGGCTTTTGAAGATTTGCCAAGAGAGCCTATTCGGTACTTATATGGATTGCCGCTCAAAGGAAAAAACATCGAACTGAAGCATCAGTTCGAGTTAAGAGAGCAATTCTTTGCAGAGAAGAAACCACAAGAACTTCAACTGATGTTGATTCAAGGAGGGGGAATTCTTCGAGGCTGGAGTTGCGTGACTCATGGAACTCAAATGGATATTAAAATGCTCGAGAACTATAAAGACAGTAGTCGAGCTGATTTTCTTTTTCTAACTCGAGCCGTGAAAGGGTTTCTGACTGAAGATAAGCTTTCGGAAGAGTCCTTAGGGATGCTTTTGCAAGTGGTGGAGCGCTATGGGGTATGGTCTTCTCAAATGGACCCAACCGAGTTTAAACCCCTACTGAGTTCCGTTTTTCAGCCAGTTCGGTTTCTCTCGCCCGCTATGATAAAGCAAGTCAACGAGCGCTTGTCGGAGGCAGGAAGAAATACTTGGGAAGTTCTTTTAAAAGACTTGGACTATGAGAGTTTTTCTGCTGTCCAGCGCTGGATTTTTTGGGTGGGGCTAGCTTCTCGAAACAATAATGAAGCAGTCCGAGCTGGCGTTCGAGGGTTTGTGAAGTCTCCTCTTTTTCAAGATGAAAACATGCGTAAGTTTTTTGAAACGGAAACAAGGAGTGCGTTTAAATCTTTGGCGGAACAGCGCTTTAAGCAAATAGTGGACAGCGGATTATCAGAAAAAGAAAAAAGTTACTGCAAGAAACTATGGGCGCAGAGGAATGGTTAGTCACTGTCCTAAAATCATCTTATTCACTTCGCTGTCTTTATACATATCAGGATTGTCTTCGTTGGCCTTATCCTCGTCTCCTGTGCTTTGAGAACCGGATTTTTTACCCGCAGTCTTTCGAGAAACTGCGGATCCATCATTCTGTGGCATCGCGTTTCCTTCTCCTTGGCCATTTCCATCGCCATCTGCTTGATCTCCCATGCCTCTATAAAGTTTTTTCACGCCTTTTTGACCAAAAATTGAATCCAATTTTTTTCCTCTAGGTTTGTAATTGTTATTGGGGTTTGAGAGATAGCCTGGGTTTGGAGAAGCACCTGCTCGAATGGATTCCAGAGCAGCAGCTGTGAGTTTGCATTCTTTTGGGGATTTGCTCGCTTCAAAAAGATTTTGCAAATAGCCAAAAGCCATCTGACCTCCTGTCTCAAGACAGAGTCCACACCCGGCATCGACACCTGGGGGCGGTTTGCAATCTCCCTGATTATGGCATTTAGCTGCACAGCAATTGCTGTGGCCCGATTCATGAAGAGCTGTTCCCGCTGAACACTGTGCTTCCGATACGGTCGAAAAACTGGGACTACCACTGGGGCATAAATTAGAGCATCCAGAAACGGCATCTTCTGGATATTTCTTTTTGCATTGTTTGGTGGGAATAGGATCTCGAGTGAAAACTTGAATTGAGCCAGTTTGGTTTCCTCCTTTTACCCAAGGGAACGCATTTTGAAGATTACAGGCTTGTTGGGCTTGTT
>JBJSXY010000401.1:0-2848 GCA_046086625.1 Pseudomonadota bacterium
GGCTCTCCCACATTTAAGGGGGCAAGAGGCCTCTGGTTTAAAATAGGTGTGTCTAAAGCATCTATTTTAAAAACCAGGAGAGACCCCTATGCCTTCATTAAACTCTATCATTGGATTAGAGGGAATTGAGCTTGAAAATGCAGTAGAAACGACAGGGATTGAAGTGCAAGCCCGAGCAGCGTTTTGTCCGGCCTGTGTGCACTGTGGCAATTTTAGGTGTCGGATAAAATCTAGCTTTGTTCGCAAGCTAAAACACAGCCGCCTTGGGACGAGGCTCGTAGTTGTTCATATTCGTTCCCACAAGTATTTTTGTTTGCGCTGTAAGAGATTTTTCAATCTTCGAATTCCTGGGATTTTGCCCAGAAAGCGTTCAACAGAGAATTTTCGGATGGAGGTATATGAAAAACACCATGGGGGAATCTCCCAGAGCCTTTTAAGTAAGACGCATGAGATTTCTCATGCAACCGTGGAGAGGTGGTATCAGGATTTTATAAAAAAGCGGGTAAATGAATTAAAAAGTCGGCATTGTCCGAAGATACTTGGCATAGATGAGCATTTTTTCACTAGGAAAAAAGGGTACGCCACAACATTCTGCGATTTAAAGAATCACAATATTTTTGATGTGAGACTTGGAAGAAGCGAATCCTCTCTTAATCCTTATCTGGAAGGGCTTTCAGAGCGCTACCGAACAAAAGCAGTTGTCATGGACTTATCTGAAACGTATCGCTCGATAGCCAAAAAGCATTTCCCAAACGCCATGATTGTAGCTGATAGGTTTCATGTGATTCGGCTAGTGAATTTTAGTTTCCTAAAAGCCTGGGCGATGGTGGATCCCGTTGGCAGAAAAAACAGAGGACTCTTAAGCCTGATGCGACGACACAAAAAGAATTTAGCATCTGAGCAAATCGAGCGACTCAATCAGTATTTAAAAAGAAACCCGGTACTTCAAGAAATTTACCAGTTCAAACAACAGCTCAACGAAATATTGCTGACAGTGGAGAAAAACAAAGCCCTGCTTCGTCCTAAAATCTACGCGCTGATGGAGATGATTCAAAAGCTCCAACAGACTTCTCTTGAACCTCTAAAAACACTGGGAGCTACCTTAGAACGCTGGAAAGAGGAAATAGGAAGAATGATGAGATTTTCTAAAACTAATAGCATTACGGAGGGCTTTCACAACAAAATGGAGATGCTCTCCAGACGTGCCTTTGGGTTTAGAAATTTTAATAACTATAGAATGCGAGTCCTTGCTCATTGTGGGTGGGATGGCGTATTTACTAGAACTTGAAATCGGAGGCCTTCCCCCGTTGTTGGAGTAGAGCCTTGAAATCGGAGGCCTTCCCCCGTTGTTGGAGTAGAGCCGCCACTTTTAGCAATCCGAATCTAAAAGCTATTTAATTTCAAGTAGTTATAGAATCGGGGCGGCGAGACTCGAACTCTTTTGCCGCTTTTTAAAAACATCAATAAATTCAACACAAGTGATGATTCTGATTTGTAAATCAGTTCATTTTCCCTAAGCGTCTTTCAGCTTCTTTGGTTTTTGTTTTGCAAATGTTTCACGCCATTTTCACGCCACTCTTTTGATCAGGTAGACAAAAGCTGAAGGGAGACGAAGAAGGATGAAAGAAGACGAAAGCTCAAGCCGCTTTGAGGCGCTTAAGTCCGTCGGCAATTAAAAGGCGCATGAGAACTTGATAGGGTACGCCCTTCTTATCTGCCATCTTCTTAAGTTCCTTAATTAGGTCGTCTTCCAGTGCAATACTCGTAGGCTTTCTTCTAGCTCCCTGAAGGCGTCTCATTCCAGATAGGATAGCTTTGGTATCAAATTCAATTTTGTCATACTCTTTCAGTTGCTTTGCGTACTTCTTCATAAAGTTTCCTTTCCTTTCGGCTTGCAAGTCTCGAACTAATGGGTCGAACTCGGCCATTTCTAAGTGTAAAGACCACTGAAACCAGTCTGCCTTCAGAGGAAGGCCCCACCACACAGAGTCTTTCTTCGGAAGTTTCTGGAGAAACTTGCCGGCCCAGGGGAGCTGCAAGTTTTAAATCAAAAACCGATTCCACTTCTTCAGTTTCGATACCGTGTTTTTGTTTGCTCTTAGAAACATTGGCACTGTCCCATTCGAATTCAAAGCTGGTCTGCTGGGTGTACCAGTAAGCCAACCATAAAATAAACTCGAACTGACCCATGAAGACACTATACTACACTATACAACGGGGGTCAAAGGGCAGGGGGAATTAGCGATCTAGGGGACTGCATCTCAGCATTTCCTAACTAGCGCCTTAAGCCCTGTCTAAAAGTTCGACAAAAGCTCTTTAGGTTATTTAATTCTTAAAACTTTTTAGCGTTGTAGACCGAGCCCCAGCCCCTTTAATGCTCAACCTGTATACAAAATGAATTCAAAATGCGAGCGCGCCTTGCTGGTCATGGGCTTGCAATTGAAGGGGTTAAATATGCGTTCACAAAACAAAAGCCTCTTTCGCTGGGTAATGTTGATTGTCTTGTCTGTTTTCCCTGTAAACACTTTTGGAGGAACAGTAACTCTCACACCGGATGGGAAAATTCAGGGAACTGATTCATCTCCTTCCCATGTCTCTGCAACAGAGTTTAGTTCAGTACCGAGTCCTAGACCTCGACCTGTGGAGAAAGAGGAGCCGAACCTCTCTCGGGCTGTGAGGGACTTACTAACAGATCCCCCGCAAAACCAATACGAACTAAGGATCATTTACCTGCAATAATCTGGAGTAAAATAATCTTCCTATTAGGCTCTCGTGGAGAGTGGGGTTATATTAGACCTGTAATTGAAGTTGCTATCAAGTCCGGACATGAAGTAAAAATTTGTGCAAC
>JBJSXY010000402.1:0-2584 GCA_046086625.1 Pseudomonadota bacterium
CAATGTCCTAAGTCGTCCTTTTTTTGAGGCAAGAGATTAAACAACCAAGCGGTATCCAAAACTGAATCCCAAACACTGAAATCATTAATTGGAATACTATCAACTCCGAGATCATGCTGGGTTTTCCATCTCTCAAGCAAAGTGTTTTTACCCAACTCAAGAAGAGTATCTTCATCGATTGCGCCAGCTTCAAATGAACGAACTGCCGGAAACCAATCGTTTTTAAATCCCACTCTAGGATATGCTACATTCCAAATCTTCATGGTTCTCTTACCCTGCTTTTTCAACTTTCTGTTGAACAGGAAGAAGAATCGTGAACACGGTTCCTTTTCCTATTTCACTTTTAACATCGATCTTTCCATGGTGTTTCTGGATAAGCCCATACGCTATCGATAGGCCCAACCCAGTTCCCTCCCCGACTTTTTTCGTTGTAAAAAAGGGGACAAATATTTGGCTGATGGTTTCAGGACTCATTCCGGAACCAGAGTCTTCAATTTGAATTTCTACACAGTCGCCTAGATCCCGCGTCCTAATCCAAATATTTCCACGACCCGAGATGGCCTGTGCTGCATTCGCAAGAAGGTTCATAAACACCTGATTTATTTGTGAGGGCGAACATTCTACTTTTGGGATAGTTCCAAATTCTTGGTGGACCATAATTCTATTTTTGAATTCTGCACTCAACAGTCGGAGCGTGCTTTGAATACCCTCATGGAGATCCGTAAATTTAAACACTGACTCCTCAATTCTAGAAAACGTTCGTAAGCCAGTCACAATATCTTTTGTGCGATTCGCTCCATCCAAGCAACTCTTTGTTAAATCAGCCATGTCGGACATAATGAAATCGATATCGAGCTCCCTCTCTAAAGACTCTAATTTCTCTTTCTCAGATTGAGGCAAACTTGTTTTTCGGGCACGGTACTCGGAAATAATTCGGTTCACTTTCTCTATATAAGTTGAGAGGTGATGCATATTACTGTAAATGAAAGCGACAGGATTATTTAGTTCATGAGCAACTCCAGCCACAATTTGACCAAGCGAAATCATTTTGGCTGATTGGACAAGTGTGGTTTGAGTATTTCTTATCTCTGTGTTGGCCTGTTTGAGTTCCGACAATTTGGATTCTAAGGCTTTTCTTGTCACGCTGACATTTCGAATCATGTCGTTGAAAGCACTAATCAGATAGTCGATTTCGTAACTCGAATCATTCGATGGAATCTCTTCCATATTTCCGGTCTTTACCCGTTTCATTGCTGTCACCAATACTTCAATCGGTTTAACCACTCGATTTGAGAAAACCACGATGAGATAGCCAAAACCCAACACAAGAAAAACTGTTATATAAATAATATTCCAACGCAGTTGCCGAGTCGCTTCATCTCTTGAGCTTAGCGGTAACAAGACAGAAAGATAAGCCCAGTCGGTCTTCTTCCCCGAAATGTCGGGCACATCATACAAATAGGAAGCGTAGCGATTTTCCCCTAACCAAATGGGGTAAAAACTTTTCCCTCCTACTGCAGGAGAAGCAACAATGGATTTGGAGAGATTACTGAGTTCAGACTTACCAATCGCTATTCCGGAAACAGCCAGGCTGAAATCTCGTTTGATTAAAACAGCTTCCACTTGTCGCTTATTTCGAAAATCGGCTAACTGAGAAGCACCGTATAAGTACTCTTGTTCCAGAACCCCATAGAGTTTGTTCTCATCCTGAAGAAGTGCACGCCCTAGAATAAGGAGACCCGAACCATCCTCACTGAAATAGCGCTCGACACTGAGATTCTGATTCTTTATTTTTTTTAAGCTGTCACGAGGAATAAAGTTGATTCTAGGCCTTGCAGGTTTATCGCCTGGACCCTCTGCAATAAAGTCCCCTTCCGGATCATAAATTCTTAGACGCCCAATGTTTCTAAAGCTGGTCAGTAAACTGGTAATGGTTCGGACATCTTTTTTTGCTAAAGCCCGTATGAGATCGGGCTGATTTGAAAACCTCTTGAGCTGGCCACCCAAATTTTTTTCAATGCTACTCATCTCGCTCAGGATTAATGTACTTTCGGAATTGGCCTGACGAAAAAGCCCCTGTTGACTACTTTTTTCAAATACATGGGTCGCGTAATAACTTAACCCCACGATAGGCAAAAGAGTTGCGGGAACAAAATAAAGAGCAAGTTGGCTTTTTAAGCTTCGAGTGCTTGCTTTAAAATGTGAAAGAACTGGCTTCATAACAGATTAGAAAAACCAAGAGGCTCCCATCCCTGCATAGGTCCCATTTGAAAAATCGATGATTTTGAATAAGTAGTGTGCTTCGAGATAAAGTGAAAAGCCCGAATCGTGAATGAATTGTACCCCAATCCCCGGATAGAGAGTCCAAATGCTAAAACCGTTTCGAGGATCCGCTCCATCCAAAAAAACGTTTTTTAAAACAGATGGGCCAATATTTTGCTGGGTTGTCCCCTGACTCCACCATCTAGCTAAACCTAAAAGAAAATAGGGACTCACCTGATCTCCCAAAAGGAAATAGCGTCCTTTCACTGCAAGAGTAGAATAATCAAACCCAGTTCCTAAGCCCCCTATAAGCGAAATTTCC
>JBJSXY010000403.1:0-2801 GCA_046086625.1 Pseudomonadota bacterium
TCCGCGATACTGAGGGCAACTCGATTGTCTCCAGGCGCTGAACTAGTGCCAGTAGCAATCAACTCGTGATTGTTTTTAATTTCATCGTTTAAATCAAAATGAAAAGCGGCATGTTCTTGATTATCCCCCAGATCTTTAAAAAACTTTCGATTTGAAACTCCATCAAGTCCCGTGCCTTCACTATGAGCTTCATTGACTTTTTGAGAGACGCTAAAGGCGATTTTGTCGAGATGACGAAGGGCTGGGTTAATGACGTTATCTCGAGCTTGCATCAGCCCTGCCAGTTCACCGTTTTTGATGCTCTTGGTAATTTCCCGGGGAACTCCCGTTGAATTCACAAACACACTCATGCTGCCTGCTGCTTTTTCTCCAGAAGCTGCAGACCTTCTAACACTGAGCTCAAAGTGATCCGATCCCTGAACCAAAACTGCATTTCCAGCTACGATTGTTTTCTGTCCCCGCTGGTCTTCAGTCACTTGCAAATCGACTTTCTGAGATAAATCTCGAACCAACATATCTCTTCGATCCATCAATTCGTTCGGGGCCTCGCCTCGAGATTCGGATTGAACAATTGAATTATTGAGATCTGCAATTTCTCGTGCATCAATATTTATCTGATTAACCACATCGCCCACTCTTAAATCTAATTCACGTCTCCCATTTTCGAGTGAGCTACTCATTTGTTTAAAGCCACGCACTAAGCTCTCAGCCGAACCCTTCACCACATTTCTTAACGATGGATTTTCAGCGTTGGCGGAAAGCTCCCTAAAATCGTTAAAAAACTTATTCAGTGATTCACCTAAATTGGAGCCTTCTTGCGCAGTTAAAGCTTCGAAACGAGAAAGCGTTTCAGCTTTTACTTTTAAGTTACCTAGACTTTGATTTTCATCCACTAATTGCTTCTGAACGAAATCATCATGAATTCGAATCACTTTTTTAACTTCGACGCCTGTTCCGGTGGGAACTCCATGAACATTTTGAGGAGGTTGGTTAACTAACTGCGTTCGTTGGCGGCTATAACCCGGCGTATTGGCATTGGCTATATTACTGGAAGTCGTGGTGAGGGCTTGCCTTTGGGCTTGTAAGCCTCGCTGACCGACATCTAAAATATCGTTAACAGCCATTAGAACCTTCCTTCCAAAACCTTCCCTGAAGTCGAGAGATCTTGGCGCTTGCCAGATTGGTTATATACTCCTGGATTTCCGAAAAGCGTTTTCAAATTACTTAAAAGCAAATCAATATTTTTTAATGAGTGCTTCAGGAGCCCTTGATTGGACTCACATTTACTCGAAAGATTCAGCCAAGAAGTTCTCCACTTAGATTCTTGAGCTCGCCATTTTTCAACAGAATCAGAATCTAATTCGCTTTCTACATCGGAGAGACTTTTTCCAAATCGCACTTGGGCTAATCTTTTTAGAGACTCGCGCTTTTCTTTTAACTGATTGACGAGAGCCGTTTTTTCAATAGTGCTACTCGTGATTTTTTCGATATCGAAGGCAATCAGCCCAGTTCGTTCTTTCTCAACCACTTTAAAAAGCTTCTCAGCCAAATCGATACACTCTTGGCTCCAAGCCAGCAAAAGTTCCTGAGAACGAATCGACATTCAGGCCTCAAATGAATAAGGAAATTAAACTAAAAACTTACAGAAGATTCTTACCGAAATCATTTCGCAGGTGCTCGTCTACTAGGCGATCTGCGATCTGGGAACTCTCAATCTGATAAGTTCCTTCTTGAATACTCTTTTTGAGCATTTCGACTTTATCTCTTCGAATATCCGGAGTGTTTCTGGCAATTTCGCTCGCTTGTTTCATGAGCTGAGCATGTTCAGAAATCTCTACAGATGCGCCACTCGTCCTTTTTCCCACCGAGACACTTGAAGCATCTTGCGGGGTCTTGGCAGCAGGATTGGATTCTTTAGTTTTATCAACCACGGTAGGTTGCATCGGAACTTGATTAGTCACTTTCATAATCCACTCCTCATTTGAATATAGTTTATCATTTTCCCTGAGAAGTGCGCAATAAATGCTCATAAACAATCTGAGACAGGCCAAATTGTTCCGTATCTGCCATTCTCTCAGACGTTTCGCTATCAAGCATTCCCTTGAAAACGCGCTCCGCGTTGCTTTCTGGAATTAAACCACCCGGCGTTACGGTTTTTCGCATTGCACCTATCATTTGATTAATAAAAACAGCTTCAAATTGCTTTGCCACTTTCTTCAATTCCTTATTCTCAGTCGGCTTTGTTTCCGTCTGAGAGGGCAACACTGGGTTTGGGTTAGAGTTTACTTTCATAATTTTATTGCATCTCAATTTCAGCCATCAAAGCTCCCGAAGCTTTCAATGCCTGAAGGAGTGAAATCAGATCTTCCGAGCTTGCACCCATTTCGTTGAGGGAAGAAGCAATATCCGCAATGCTTGCTCCTTTTTTCATGACAATAAGCTTTTGGTCCTTTTTAGCAGGTCCCCCTTCAGCTCCAGCTTCTGCACCTCCCGCAGCGGCAGCGGGCGCTCGGTCATCTCGGATTTCGATTTTAAGATTACCTTGAGCAATGGCCACAGGAGCAATACGAACCTGATCTCCCAGAACAACTGTTCCGGTTTTTGGATTAATCACTACTTTAGAACGCGTATCTGCTTCAACATCAATTACTTCAATTTGAGCTAGTAGCTCAACCGGATTTGCTTCGTAGTTATAGGGAGGTAAAACATCCACGGTTGCTGCATCAACAGCAGTTGCGTATTTTCCGCCCAGTTCTTCATTAATTCGTCTCGCCATTCTTACTGCCGTTGTAAAATCAGGG
>JBJSXY010000404.1:0-10066 GCA_046086625.1 Pseudomonadota bacterium
ATCGACATGCCACCGGGAACGGGAGATGCTCAATTAACTATCAGTCAAACCGCCCCGCTTTCAGGAGCCGTGATTGTAACGACACCTCAAGAAGTAAGTTTGATTGATGCCAGAAAAGGTCTCAAAATGTTCCAAAATGTAAAAGTTCCGATTCTGGGAATTGTGGAAAACATGTCGGGATTTGTGTGTGGGCATTGCCAGGAAATAACCCCCATTTTTCGGCAAGGCGGGGGGCAGAAAATTGCCGATGAGGCCCAAGTAAAACTCCTAGGAAGTATTCCACTCGATCCCAAAGTGGCTGAAACCTCTGATTTAGGGAGCCCCATGGTGATCTCAAATCCTGATTCTGAAGTAGCTAAGCGCTATCGGCAAATGGCGCGAGAAATTGCTGCTCAGTTATCGATTATGAGCTTAGAAAATGCTGGGCAGTTTAAGCCCCTTTCAATGGAATGGCAGTGATGACATTAGCCCCTCTAGAATTAAAGCAACTAGGCCCCGGACACTTGGGAATTATTTGGAATGATGGGCATCAATCACTGTTTAATGTAAGGAATTTACGGCTAAAGTGCCGATGCGCCAATTGTGTCGATGAATGGACTCGAGAGCAAATTTTAAAAGATACCGCTGTTCCTCTTGATATTAGGCCCAGAAAAATAGAGTCAGTCGGGCGTTATGCTTTGAAAGTGGAGTGGACAGATGGTCACGACACAGGGTTTTATACTTTTGAGCATTTGCGATCTCTTTGCGAGTGTCCCCTATGCAAATCCCGGTAACCATCGAAAAAAAGCTTTTTACTATTCAAACAATAAAAAATTTTCATGGTGAGACGGTTCCCTTTGAAGTGGAAACCTACCAAAAAGATTTTGAGAGCTCCGAAAAGGCGGGCTTTTTTGATCTGAGTGCTTGGGGCGTAGTGGAAATTGTCGGATCTGACGCAGCTAATTTTCTCCAGAGAATGAGCACGATAAACATAAAAAATCTCAATGCCGGATCCAGTTGTTCGGGAGCTTTTCTAACTGGTCGGGGAACTGTAGTTGCAATGGGGACTTTGATTTCTTTGGATTCAGAAAAGTTTCTATTTGTCGTTAGTCCTCTTCAGACGGAAAAAATTTTGAATCATCTTGAAATGTTTCATTTTCAAGAAAAATTGGAAATAAAAGACAAAACTTCAGAAATTGCAGTTTTGGGATTGTGGAAGTCAAAAGTAGAATCCAGTATAGCGACTTGGACGGAACCTCGAGAATCTAGATTATCTTATGCCTTGATGGAGCGGTCTGGTTTCGGAGAGACTTGTTTGCGTCTTCGAGAAAAGAAAATCACATTTCTGGGGATGCATCTTTTTCACTATTTTCGCGTTCAAATGGGGCTTCCTTGGATGGGTTGGGAGTTGGGCGAGACGGATCTTATTTTAGAAGCGGGCCTGGAGGATTTTGTGGCTCGCAACAAGGGATGTTATCCTGGTCAAGAAGTAGTTGAGAGAATATTTACTTATGGTCAAGTTAACCGAAAGCTTTTGAAAGTTAATTTAGAAGGAATCAAGCTTCCAGAGGAACAGTCGGAGGCGCTGGAAATTAAAGATGAACTGGGTACAAGCGCGGGTGTTTTAATGTCTATCTTGCAGGAACCTGAACAATTAAATAGAGGAATTGGATTAGCCTATATACGAAAGAATTTTTGGGGAAAAGATGAAAACTTTTTTACGGATAGCGGTCTGAAAGTGAATTGGACTCCCATTAAAGACAAGGCGAAAAATGATTAGGGGACTTTTTAAATTTTTTTCATCTGTCAAACTCGCAGTTATTTCCATTCTTCTTTTATCAGCTGTTCTCGGTTTTGCCACGGTGATTGGTAGCTATTATGGGATGCGAGGCTCCCAAGTGTTGGTTTATCAAAGATGGTGGTTCGGGGGAGTTCTTTTTCTCTTGGGCCTCAATGTGTTTTGTGCAGCCCTTTCTCGGTTCCCATGGAAACTGCGTCAGGCTGGATTTGTTGTTACTCATTTAGGAATTATTGTGATCTTGGTAGGCGCGTTTGTGACTCAGCAATTTGGGCTGGATGGAAATATGCCAGTTTCGGAAAAGAAACAAAGCTCGGAAATCATCTTGAATGATTTGAAGCTGGTTATGAGAGATCAGAAAACGGGAAAATCTGAAACTTTTTCTGTTCCGGAATCGCACCGAAGTCGAGAAGGGAAGCTCCTGAAAGTTGAGCTAGGCAATGGAGAGGAACTAATTCTTGAGAAGTTTATTCCTCGCGCCATTCCGGAATCTAAAATGATCCCAAGTCCTCTTCAGGGAGTCGGTTTACCAGCTTTGAAAGTGGGATTAACAAATTCTCGGTTTCAAATTGAAGAGTGGCTAAGACTCGACCCGAAAAACGCAAAAACCGAATTGAATTTGGGACCTGCGGTTGTCACCTTTGAAAAGTTGTCAAACAAAGACGAAGAAAGACGCTTTTATCGGCAAAAACCCGAAGAAGTCAGCGCCAAAAAGCCTGCAGACAAGGGCACCCTGTTGGTGGAACGCAAAGGCAAAAAATTTGCGCTCAAAATTTCCGACTTGATAGGAAAGTGGAGGACTATTCAGGATATTAATTTAGAAGTGAAAGTTGAGCGCTATCTTCCTTATGCAGTGGTGGAGGGAAAGAAATTGGTCAGCAAGAATTCTGATCCCGTCAATCCAGCTGTGGAAGTGGTCATTCGCGATACTGAGAAGTCTGAAGTGGTTGAGAAGCACACGGTATTTGCTCTTTTTCCTGAATTCAGTACTCGGCATGGAGGGAAAAACGCTTCAAAAGAACCTCTGGATGTTATTTTGGGGATGCAAAAAGCTCAGTTACCAGCAGAGCTTATGGGAGTGGGTAAATCTCGAGGACGGCTCTACCTTGCTCAAACTGCTGATAATTCCAAAATTCTTTATCGAGTTCTTGCAAGTTCCGGCAATGTGAATAGTCAGGGGGAGATTCAACCAGGACAAAAAGTTGCGACTGGTTGGATGGATATTGAACTTGAGTTAAAAGAGTGGCTTCCCTCTGCGGTATTCGACGAAGAACCCCGTTCGGTTGAAGTATTGCAGGGAGCCGATGAACCGTACTTGACTGCCATCAAACTGAAAGTGGGAAAGACTCCCTCTTTTTGGCTTTTAGAGGGAATGGCAAAAAGCTTAGCCATAGGGTCGATGGACCTTCTAATTCAATACAATCGAGATCGGATGCAACTCCCTTTTAGCCTTTATCTCGATAAATTTACGATGGGAACTAATCCGGGAACGAATACAGCTGCTAGTTTTGTGAGCGACGTTATCGTTAAAGATCCCAAAGCAAACACAGATAAGAATGCTGTCATTAGCATGAATGAACCTCTCAAGTATGGTGGATATTATTTTTATCAGGCCAGTTATCAGCTTTCTCCAGGGCAGCCTGCAGTTTCGGTATTTGCAGTTAACCACGATCCGGGAAGATTTTTAAAATACTTGGGTTCGTTGGTGATGGTTTTTGGAATTGGGTTAATGTTTTACATGAATCCCCATTACCTTAAAATTCTCATGGGAAGCCAACGGGAGAGCACATGAAGTCTTTAATTTTTTTTGTAGCTACCATACTTAGTTTGAAAATATGTGAAGCAACTCCTCAAAAAAGAGATGGGTTTTCTTGGGGATCTTTGCGTTCATGGGCCATTCAAGATAGGGGCCGAATCAAACCCTACGATACATTTGCCAGAGAGAGTGTTTTATATGTCACTGGTAAAAATAAATGGAAAGGATTGAACGCGAATGAAGTCACTTTTGGTTGGCTTGTTTCACTCGATAAAGAATGGCGAGATGAAGAGTTTATACGGGTTGATTATAAGCCTCTTAAAGATGCTTTAGGACTCGAAGTGAAAAGACAGTACTTCCGACCGGAGGAACTAGACACTCTACCTGCGTTGGACAAAATGCTGAGAGAAGCTGGGCAAAAAGAGAGTCGCAAAGAGCGTTTATCTAATCTTGAAAAAAAGGCAATTGAGCTTCAGAACAAAAAAAATCTTCTTGAGTCTATCGTCGGAGGGAATTCTTTAGTCGTTCTTCCCAATCCAAAAGGAGTTCAGGAACCCTGGTTTCCTCTTTCTGCTCTCACAGACGGTGGGGAGCTTCCCTATGGCACCGAGATGCGGGATAGCTTTGCTTTGAGTTTAAGAAAAATGGTTGATGCTTATCTTAACAAAGATGCTACTCAGTGGAACGCCAGCAGTCTCGAAGTAGAAAAACTTCTTCGTCAGGACCTAGCTCAAGGAAAGTACCCTTCCACACCAGAACTGAACCGAGAAATTCACTACAACCAGTTGAGACCTTTTCGTTTGGCTTGGATTGTTTATACCTTGGCTTTGATTTTATTAGTGGCCGGGTTAGTTGCCCATCGGCCTCGATTCAACCAGTTGGGCCTTATCTGTTTGTTTGGTGGGTTTCTCATTCATACTTATGGCTTTGGTCTCAGATGTTGGATTTCGGGTCGGCCACCAGTTACCAATATGTATGAATCGGTGGTTTGGGTAACTTGGGGATGTGTTTTATTTTCCCTGATTATTTGGGCAGCCTATAAGAATATTGTGATTCCTACCGCTTCAGTTGTTTTCTCAATAGCGGGTTTGGTTCTAGCTGATAATCTTCCCTCCGTTCTCGATCCCGGGATTCACCCCTTAGTTCCCGTTTTAAGAAGTAATTTTTGGCTCACGATTCATGTTCTTTGCATTACTCTAAGCTACGCAGCTTTTGCTGTGTCTACTTGCTTGGGAAATCTGAATCTTGGGTTTTATATTTTTAAGCCGACTCAGTCTGAAACCATTCAACAAAACATCATATTCATGTACCGAGCGATGCAAATTGGAGTCATTCTTTTGGCTGCTGGGACTATCTTAGGTGGAGTGTGGGCAGATTACTCCTGGGGCCGCTTTTGGGGATGGGATCCTAAAGAAGTATGGGCTTTGATTGCACTGCTTTTTTATATTGCTGTTCTGCACGGTCGCTTTACTGGATGGTTAAAGGGCTTCGGTTTTGTGGCCGCCACGGTTCTGTCTTTCCTGGGAGTGGTCATGGCTTGGTATGGAGTGAACTTTGTTTTGGGAGTCGGTCTACACTCTTATGGATTTGGTTCTGGAGGACTTAGCTATGTGGTTGGCTATTTAATCGCGCAGGTAGCTCTAGTGCTCGTTTCCTATCGCCAATTCGGAAAAGCTGGCAAACCAGGGAATCAGTTTATTGCTCCTCGAACGGGTATTTGAAAAATTTATTCTGGGCTCACGTTTGAGGCAACGTAATCTTCTTGGGGGAGTTCTTGCACTTGAGCGGTGTCTTCTTGAGCGGGAGCTGCTTCTTCATCTGGAAAAATCGCTCCTGTTTGTTGTTCACAAATCGTTTCGCTTTCGTTTCCATTGTTAGAAACACAGTCGCGATAATAATTATAAGGGTCATTGTATTCAGAGCTAGCGGGCAGAACTACTTGAGCTCTGCCCATTGAAGCTACAAAGAGAACTAGAAAAATGATTTTCGAGGTGCTTTTCATGATGGTATCTCCGATGTCTTTTCTTGTTGTAATCACAGTTGCGTCCAAGTTGTTGTTACTAGCTGCTTCTCTTAATTTGTCTACTAAGAGAATACAGCAAGAACCTCGCCAATGTTCCCGCGTTTAGATTTGGATCAGTAATTCAAAGAGTTAGGTGAATCAGGTGTTTTTTCCAGCTTACTTTGGTTTCGTTTATCCTTAAGTCTGCAGTGTCCAAATTCTGAGAGCGGCCGTGGATAAGGTATTGATATTTATGGTCTAAAAAGAGCTCGGTGAGGCCCTAAACACCTGTCATCAAAGTTGACAGGCCTTAACAGGGCAATTTCATGTGAGTATGAAAAGAAGCAAACTGAGTTAAGAGTCGACTCAAAGGCGGAACCTGAGAAGAGTTTGTATTAAAGCTATTCCAAGTAGCTAACTTCAATTGTTCAGCACTTTTTAAGATCATTCTTTGTTCTGTTTCCAAATAAAAGTGCCCGGAAGAGGTATCTTTGGGGCACTGATTGCAAACAACTCCTCCAGAACCCAGATCAAAAATGGTCGTTGGGTCTAGCGGTCCTTCGCATCGAGAGCATTTATCCACCTGAGGATTTAAACCCAAGAAAGCAAGAAGTTTTAATTTAAAGACCAACGCTAAAAGTTCGAGACGATCAATTTGAGGTTCTTGTTCAATGAGAGATAAAGTTTGTCCTAAAAGACTATAAAGCTGCGGCATGGGTGTTGGGACATCTGCCAATTTTCTAATCCATTGAACGAGTTTTCCAGCCATCATCACTTTATCCAACTGCTCTCTTATTCCCGGGAAAGAATTAATCACATTTAGTTCAAGCAGATAAGGTCGGTCTTTAGGATCTCCTCTTAAAAAGATCTCATCGTGGCAGAAAAGATCCAGGCCTCCTACATATCTCTTTTTACTTTTTCTAGCCGATTTCGCTAGAGTAGAAATGACTCCCCACTTTTGGGTTAGAAAACGGATATAACAGTCCGCTTCGCCGAATTTTTCAACCGATAACACAATAGCTTTGGATGCATGTCTCATAGTTGTTTATTGGCAGTAAAGCGAGGGTGAAGAAGCCTTAGGGAGTCTCTTAAATCGCAAATAAAAAAAGTAGCCCAGACAGTTAAATAAAATAGTGTAAATTTGTACCAAAGTACAAAGAGTACCTCCCATTTCAGGATTCTTAATTCCTGCCCACTTAAAAAGAGTAAAAAAAGCAACTTGTCCGGTTCCTATTCCTCCAGGCAGCAGTGGGACAGCTGAAGCAATCATTGCGAGTGGAACGATGGCAAAATATTGAACCAAAGACAGAGAAGCTCCAATGAGTTGTCCCTGTAGGGAGTGAAAATAAATAGCTGCAAAAATAGATAAAGCCGACAAAAACAAAGCTATCAAAATCTGTTTGGGCTGTTCGCGATATAAAAAGGTTGCATCTAAAACTTTAGAGGCTGTTCCAAAGCGCTTTAAAAAAGAAAGAATTTTATTTGAAGTATGAGTCTTTAAAAAACTGGAACAAAAAAAGATAATGCCAGCAATGAAAGAGACTAAAGAGAAGCCCCAGACACCAAAAGCTATCGCTTTGAGTTCGGCATGGCCATCAAGCCATTTTGAAAAAACAAAAAGTGTGAAAGCGGAATAAAAAATAATCACAGATAAGCCAAGCACTCTATCCAAAAGAACGGTAAATACAGCTTCAGTCTTTTTGGTAGGCTGGTTTCTAGCCATATACCAAGCCTTGATTAAGTCCCCCCCGACGGATCCGGGCATAAAAGTATTAAAGAAATTTCCAATCATAAAAAGTGAGAACAAGTCTTGAAATGAGAACTTTAGACCCTGGCCACGAACTAAAATCAACCACCGAGCTGTGCAGAGAAGCGCAGAAGCTGTCAAAAAGAAAAATGCAGTGAATAGATTCAAAGGGTTTAAGATGAGGTTTTTCAGAAGGTTGAAATCCACCATTTTGCTCTTAAGTACCCAACCCACAAGGGCGATTCCTATGGTGGTCTTTAGAACGAACTTAAGCTTTTGGTTTAGGGGCATAACTCCTTCAAAGTTTCAACAAATTGACTTGAAAAACGGCACAGTCTAAAATTAGACCTAGTTTCTCACAACAAAAAAGAGATGGAAACTAATCTCAATTAATTTCAAATACTTTCATCCCCGCAGGGAGCAAATCTCATGAGAATATGTGTGTTAGGTACCGGGTATGTGGGTTTAGTTGCCGGGGCCTGTTTTTCTGACTCGGGTAATCATGTGATCTGTGCCGATGTGGATTCTCGCAAAGTAGAAAAACTTTATCAAGGCGAAATTCCAATCTATGAGCCAGGATTAGACGATATTGTCTCCAGAAATCGAAAAGCGAATCGGTTAACTTTCACTACGGATATTTCATCTGCCATCGAAAAGAGCCAAGTTGTTTTTATAGCCGTGGGAACGCCGACTACTGAAAGTGGCGCGTTGGATCTTACTTATGTGCTTTCAGCTGCCAAAATGATCAGAGAAAGTGCGAAAGGCAGTACCGTCGTGGTTCTCAAAAGTACAGTTCCAGTCGGAACAGCTGACAAAGTAAGAGAAGTTTTAAAGGGGGTTTCTCACCAAATTGAGGTTGTTTCAAACCCTGAGTTTTTAAAAGAAGGCACCGCGGTTAATGACTTCATGAAACCCGAAAGAGTGGTGGTGGGAACACAATCTGAATGGGCTAAACAAGTTATGGCCGACCTCTATGCTCCCTATGTTAGGTCTGGGAATCCTATTTTTTTTATGGATAATCGGTCTGCAGAGCTTGCTAAGTATGCTGCGAATGCATTTCTTGCAACGAAGATTTCATTTATTAATGAAATGGCTAATCTTTGCGAACGGGTGGGTGGCAATGTTCAAGAAGTTAGAAAAGTTCTTGTGACGGATAGCCGAATTGGTTCGAAGTTTTTGTACCCCGGGTGTGGGTATGGAGGTTCTTGTTTTCCAAAAGATGTCCAAGGTCTTATCCACTTGGGTCAAGAGTTCGGTTTAGGTTTGGATATGTTTCGAGCTGTTCATTCGGTGAATGAGAAGCAAAAATTGGTGCTTTTGGAGAAAATGAAGAAATATTTTGGGAGTGCGCTTCAGGGGAAAACCATCGCAGTTTGGGGACTGGCTTTCAAGCCTGAAACAGATGACATGAGAGAAGCTCCAGCTGTTCGACTCATCAGTGAGCTTTTAAAACTGGGATGCAAAGTGAAAGCTTACGATCCAGTTGCTAGACATGAGGCTACAAACTATTTCAAGGATCAAGTTGAATTAGTGGAACAAGCCTACGACGCGCTTTCTGGAGCAGATGCTCTAGCCATTTTGACTGAATGGAATGAGTTTAGAACCCCTGATTTTGATTTTATTAAAAGAGAGTTGAAGAACCCAGTCGTGTTTGATGGAAGAAATCTTTATAGTAGAACGAGTCTTGAGAATCAGGGTTTGAAATATTATTGCATTGGACAGGTGGATCCAGCATGAGTAAAAAAATTCCGAAAGGAAGGTACCTTGTTTCTGGGGGGGCCGGTTTCATTGGATCGCATCTTTGTGAAGCTCTTATCGCAGATGACTGTGAAGTAATCGCCGTTGATAACTTCATCACGGGTAGTCCTGAAAATGTAAAAGAACTTCTTCGAAACAGTCGATTCAATTTAATTGAACAGGACATCATTCATCCTTTAAAAATATCAGGAAATTTGGCGGGAATTTTTCACATGGCTAGTCCGGCTAGCCCCGTTGATTATGCCAAGCTTCCTATTGAAACCCTCCACGTGGGGGCCATTGGCAGTGATAATATTTTAAAATTAGCTCTTGAAAAAAAATGTCGTATTTTGGTTGCATCTACCTCTGAGGTTTATGGAGATCCTCTTCAACATCCACAGGAAGAAAAATATTGGGGAAATGTAAACCCCATTGGTCCACGTGGCTGCTACGATGAATCGAAAAGGTATATGGAAGCTTTGACGATGGCGTATCACCGAGTTCACGGGCTTCCGACAAGGATTGTTCGAATATTTAATACTTATGGCCCTCGACTGCGAGTGAACGATGGACGAGTGGTTCCCAATTTTTGTATGCAAGCTTTAGCGAATGAACCAGTAACGGTTTATGGAGATGGTTCACAAACGAGAAGTTTTTGTTACGTGAGCGATTTGGTCGATGGGCTGATGAAGGCGCTTCAGAGTGATTATCCTCAACCTATCAATTTAGGAAATCCTATAGAAATGAGTATTAATCAGTTTGCAAAGCGGATTATCGAGCTTTGCCACAGTCAGTCGACTTTGGAATACCGCTCTTTGCCTACAGATGATCCTAAGACGCGCCGACCCGATATTAGTCTTGCGAATAGGATTCTTGATTGGCAACCCCGCGTAGATTTAGAAACTGGGCTTAGAAAAACCGTGGAATTTTTTAAAGATAAAAGCCAGCGCTCAGTGTCTTAAATTTTAGCGGTGCAGCGAGCGATTGGCCCATGCTATAATTTATTCTGTTCCTGTCAGTAAACATCCAACTTAAAAAACTCGGAAA
>JBJSXY010000405.1:0-2474 GCA_046086625.1 Pseudomonadota bacterium
CAAATGGGAAGGCCCGCCTCCTTCCGTAATTTCCTTAAGCGGCCGAGCCATGTCTCCCATTTTGCAACAAGTATCCGATTGGTTTTCCGCAAAGCACCGCAGAGACCAAAAAGGCCCAATATCGAAATTGGACGATACGCCTGTCGTAATGTCTGACCTAATAACCTTGATCGATGATGGCGAGCGAATCAATTCTCCATATGCCGGGCCCTTTGATCTGGACGGCATCCCGAATCAAAAGACTATCTTGATAAATCATGGTGTGCTGAAGGGAGCTCTTTACGATGCTTATACTGGCGCTATGGACAATCGACGAAGCACTGGAAACAAACTGCGGAGTTTCTCGGAATTAGAGCCGCAGATTCGTGTTAAAGGCATTTGTTTAGAGCCCAGCAAAGGCGGTGTCCCCGGTGCCTTTTGGAAGGAAACAGGCCGAGGATTAGCCATCGTTGGGTGGACGCGATTAAACATTTTATCAAATCGGTATTTAGACGGAGATGCCCACGGCTGGAGAATTCACGGGGGAGAACCAACAGAGCCGGTCCGGTTGGAAGGTCTTAGGTGGGACTTAGAAAACCTTCTCAAGCGCCCCATTTTTATTGGAAACGATCCTGAAACCCATGGATTCTCGTCTTCTCCCACGGTTTTTTTTAAAGGAGCGTTATGAAGGTGCGGTCTTTTGCTGTTACGGATATTGGGATGAAACGAAAAGTAAATCAGGATGCCTTTCTTAAAGACGACGACCTAGGCATTTTTCTAGTGGCTGATGGAATGGGGGGCCACAGAGGAGGTGAAGTTGCTAGTCAACTCGCGGTTCAAATTATCAGAGATTTTTGCGTCGAACATCGAGAACTTCCCATAGCCGAGCGAATTAACCAAGCGATTAATGCCTCTTGTGAACAAATTTTTCTGAAAGCATCCCAGAATGAAGATCTTCATGGAATGGGGACAACCATTTTGGCTCTCTTAATCGAAAACGGTGAAGCGTGTTTGGGCCAGGTGGGAGATAGTCGGTGCTACTTAATGAGTGAGGGGAAGCTATGGCAGATTACCGAAGACCACTCTCTTCTCAATGAAGAACTTCGATCGGGCCGCTTGGTGGCAAGCCAGGCAAAGGACTACCAATTTAAAAACGTGATCACTAGAAGCGTTGGATATGAAAGCCGTGTTGCGGTGGATATTTATCGTCGAGTGATTAGATCTGGAGATTCTTTTCTCTTGTGCACGGACGGCCTTTCAGGATTGGTTTCAGTGGACGAAATAGAAAAGGAATTAATTAAGAATGGTTCTCAGCAGGGGTTACAAAACCTAGTCAATTTGTCCAACGCAAGGGGAGGCGACGACAATATTACGGGTTTAGTTTGTGAAGTAAAATGAGGCCAAAAGGTTGACTCTCGGCAACCGGTGATGTTCTTATAAAGCCAACCATGATGTTCAACACGAAGCGAACAGCTAAAATAGTTACCGCATTTTTTTTGGCGGCTCTCATTCTGACTTGGCCTGCGGAGCTTGCGGCGATCCAGCAAACCAATCTAACAAAGAAAGAAACGGCCGAAAAAAAAGCCGAAAAGAGAGCGTTGAAGTTCGGTCGGCGGCTTCAAAGTTTATGTTTAATGGGAAATAAAAAAAACTTTACCCAGATTAGGAAAAACCCCCAACCCAAAATTTTACTTGTCGAAAAAGTTCCTGTTCGATTCGTAAGAATTCAAAACCTGATTGACCAGAGTCAGATGTTGATGCGGGCGATGCCGGCATCTCTTCCTGTTCGCGGAAGAATCTCTTCTCTTTTTGGTCCAAGGCGTCACCCACGCAGTCAAGATTATCGGCTTCATGCGGGAATTGATATCGTAGCGAGTTTTGGTTCTCCTGTAGTGGCAACTGCGGACGGTCGAGTTGTTTTCTCTGGTGAAAGAGTGGGGTACGGAAAAGTAATTGTTTTGGATCACGGATTTGGTTTCCAAACAGTCTATGCTCATAACTCTCGACTATCGGCTCCTATCGGAAGCCGAGTGGCTAGAGGGCAAGTGATCGCTCGAGTTGGAAAAAGCGGACACACTACCGGCACGCATCTCCATTATGAGATTCGAAAAAATGGAATCCCAGTTGACCCAAAACCCTACTTAAAAAAGCAAAAGCCCCCGGTTTCTTAAGGGCAAGATCCCTGTCAACTTTTTAGACAGCACCCCAGGATTTTAGCTAGGCACTTCTTGAAATCATTTGAAGGGTTGGCTTGGATTAGGTCCGGCCCCGAAGTTGCAGCCTTTGAGCCCCGTGAAGCCACACTTTGCTATTGGATTTTTTGCTGCGGTTTTTGCTTGGGCTGGCCTTGCCCAGGAAACCAGTTGTTATGATCTTTGGATAAAACTTCGGGAACAAAAGCTCACCTCCGAATCTATGACCCTTAAAGCAAAGGACACCGAAACTGAAATGGCTTTTGCTTTTGAGAAAGAGGGAAGCTGGTATCCTGAGCTTCC
>JBJSXY010000406.1:0-4533 GCA_046086625.1 Pseudomonadota bacterium
CATTTAAGGTCACTCGGTTCAAATGGATAAAAAAGTCTCCAGTAAACAAAATCCCGGATGCTGCCCGAGACGAGCCGGCCGAATCCGATAAAAAACGAAAGCCCCAATAAAATGGGAATATCTTGATTTCGAAATGCTTCCATAGCGAGGAGTCCCAATCCAGAAATGCGAAAGAGCGGCTCGATGACGACAGCAGTTCCCATAAACATGGACCACCACCAAGGGAGAAGTGAAAGCCCGACTGGTATACACGGCTTTAACAAATGCCCACACAAAAGCTGAAATCGAGATAAGCCCTTTGCCAATGCGGCTTGAGCATAAGTCTTTCTTTCTTCTTCAAGAATCTTATCTCGAACAAGAGCTGCAAGTAGGGGAACGGTTGTTCCCACGTAAACTAAAAGAGCAAGAAACTCTGAGCTCAAGAAAGTATCAAAACGAACCAGAGCTGATGCGATGGAAAAAGCTGGAATACAAAACAAGAGAGTATTTAAAAATCTCAAGAAAGAGCCAAAGGGATGAAAACAACCCCAAGCTTGAAGAAAACCCCAAACAAACCCAAAGAAAATAAAACAAAAAAGTGCGGGAATCCCAAGCACAAAAGTAATAGGCAGTCGCAATTTGATTAAATCAGCGACATTCGAGCCAGTCCAAAACGAAGTCCCAAAGCTTCCATCGAAAACGTGTGAAAAAAAGTCGGTGAACTGCACCCAAATTGAACGGTTCAGCCCCAATTGGTCTTTAATTGCCTCTCGACTGGATAAGTTCCCCTGAGATGAGGGAAAAAGAGGTGAAGAACGAGTGACTAAATTCTCAATGGGATCAGAGGGAAGAAAGTGATAAACAAAAAACAAAACGGTTGCAAGAACCAGAAAAGAAAGTAAGAGCTGAACAAAGTAAGCTAAAACTTTATTTTTGATTGGATTGTATCCATTGCCATTCATGAAATAGTTCATTCCATTTTGAGTAAGGATGATAGCCTAGGCCATTAAATGTGTACCGATTCCAAAAAGCAATTCTTTGAAATCGAGGCTCCCAAGTGAAAGCCATAGGAAACTCATCAGAAAAAAGCTTATCCAAAGTTTGAACCCATTTAACTCTTGCCGCGCGAGAATAGCTAGATCTCAACCGATTTAAGATCTCATTAGCTTTTGAATTAGAGAATCCTAGAATACTCCAAGTTTGATCTAAGTCTGTCATATAGTCATCTCGATTGCGGGAGAAGTCCAAAGCATCAAACTGGCCTTCATTTCGTAGTTTTAAAAACGTTCCCCAATCAACAACTCGAATTGAAACCTGAATTCCTAGTTTTCGTAAATCCTCTTGATAAAGAGCTAAGTACTTAGCAGCGGGTGGATTTCCTGAAAGAATTTCAAAAGAAAAGATCTGGGCATTGCGCTCAAGGACTTTCTTCGCGTTCAGTGTCCAGCCTGCTTCGGAAAGTAAGTGTTTAGCTTGTTTAGGATCAAAAGGGAGTGGACGATTTTCGGGATGATGAAACTCAGAGCCAAAATAAGCGATTCCAGTGGTGGGTTGGTACTGATCATAAAAGAAGTCCCGGATGAGGCGCTCCCGATCAAGCAATAAGGAAAGCGCTTTTCTAACGCGCTTGTCTTGAAACAAAGGCTTTCTAAAATTCCACGCAATACCGGCCATTCCAAAAGAAACTTTGTTCTTAACTTCTAGTTTCCGAATAGCTCCTGTTTTAAAAAGAGGGTGTTGAGTATCTATGGCCCACGACTTGGCCGACAAAAAATAAAGATAATCAATTTCATGTTTGAGCAACATTTGAAACAGGAGGGAGGGATCAGACTGTGTGTGAAACTCGATTCGATCCAAAGAATACTTTCCTTGGGAAAACGGCTCCGCTGTTCCCCAATAAGTTTTGTTTTTTGTTAAAAAAATACTATTTCCCCACTGAACTTTATCGAACACATAAGGCCCAGAGCCGATAAAGGTTTCATTAAAATCTTTAGTGAAATTCCGGCCTGAGAAATGTTTTTTCGAAAGAACGAAAAACTGAGAAAAAAGAGCTGAACCAGCAGCAATAGGTTTTTCAGATGTGAAGACGACTTTGCTGTTCTCAAGCTTACAGTCATTGAGTTGGCTGAATTGGGAAGCGTAGGCCTGAAGCTGAGGCGGGGGAGATTTTAAAATACTCCAAGTAAAGAGAACATCTTCAATTGTAACAGAAGAAGCATCAGAAAAACGCGCTTGGGGATTTAATTCAAATTCAAAACGAGTGTTGATGGAGTTGGAGTAAAAGTGTTTTGCAAGAGCAGGTTCGGGCGCCAAAGTATCGGAGTTCAAGCGGACGAGGGGCTCCAACACGAGGGAAGAAACGGCTTCGGAATAATCATCGTATCCTAAGTAATAAAGATTAGAGATAGGATAGCCTGCAAAGCCAATCCGTATGCTGTTTTCGGTTTTCAAATCGCTTGCAACCGAAATAACCCCCAGCAGGGAAATCAGAAGAAATAACGTTTTCATTGGGTTTTGGATTATAAGGGTTTTTGTTCCTCAAGTCGCGTTCCTGTCTTGGAAAAGTGAAGAATCTGCCGAATTCTCGCTTTGGCAGAGCTTGCAAGATGTCCAGCCAAAGAAAGCGAGGACCCATGAAGCATTATCAATTAAGAAAAGAAGAAGTGATTCGAATTTTGGATGAACAGTCACTCAAGAAGTGGTGGGTGGCTGAGTTTTCAGGAGTTCACAAAACCACGTTGCGGCGGTGGCTCCAAGGTAAAACGCGATACGTTCTAAATAAAAATGCGGAAAAGTTGGCAAAGGTCCTTGAAACCCCCTTAAGTCAAATTGCCGAGCCAGTGAAACGCGCCCGCAAAAAAAACAAGTAAAAACAAATAAAAACAATAGCTTAGTGGTTATTACGCGCTGCTTGACGAGAGGGCCGCCTTCCCCTAGGCTCTTTCAAAATCAAATGAAAAAATTAATTCCACACATTGCGGCTCTGATTTTTTTTGGGGCGTTTCAACTCAGTTTCGGGGAAGTTTTACCTTTTTCAAATTTAACGGAGATTCGCCGGGCTTTTTTAGAAGATCACCGTGTTTTTGAAAAAGTAATTGAAGGAAAAAGCCAGTGGCAGAGCACGTTCTGTCACGGAGTTTACTCGTATCGAATTTTACTTCAAACCCAGTTACGGGATCTGGATATTCAGCTCTCTGAAGACGGTTCTGTTTTTTTAAAAGCGGTCCTTCACGAGCCCTATATTGGGTTTCAAGGGAATTATCAGGGAGCCTATTCATTCTGTTTTCCAGTTTCAAATTGGTCGGGACTCAAAGCTGAGAGTGCAAGCATTGAGGCGAAAGTTACATTTACGGACGGGGACGACGGGCGAGTGAAAGTAAAAATAACGATAAATTCTGTGGAACTGGGGACCTTGATGACCGATACTTTATCTAAATCTTGGGAAGAAAGAATGACTCAGCTATTGAACAATGGTCTCAGTCAAGTGTGGGCGTCGCAATTGGGAGATTGGTTTAGTACAAAAATTTCTTCGGTCGTGAACAACCATTTGCCCAGTCTTCCCACAAAAACTGGATTCTAAATGAGAGATTTTCTAGATTGGTTACGAACGGCTCCCACTGAAAAGCGTCAAAAAGCCATTCTTCTTTTAAGTTTGGGCTTAGTTATTTCGCTTGTAGCTCTTATTGCAGTCATTCTTATTTTAAAAGCGCAGGGCCCGTCTCAGGTAGTAGCTCCTAGCGCAGCACCTCACGAAATCCATTCCAAAGGACCCTACAGTTTTCCCTATGAAATAAATGAAGTCTCTATGGCGGTGATGAATAAAAAGGGAACCAAAACTGCGTATGCTCAGTTTAGTTTGGTTTTGGATTGCCCCAGTGAAGAAGCTCACAAAACTCTTTCGATGAATCGAGCTAAACTCTTGGACGCCATTTTTGTGGTGGGAGGAAATTTTTATTTAGATGATTTCCAGGGGGAAAAAGCTCCAAAATCTTTTGAAAAATTTAAAAAAGATCTGCTTGAGAAATACAAATCGGATTTTCATGCCGAAGCCCCAAGAGAAATTGCGCTCAAAGATTGGGTCGTTAATTAGCTCAAATTTGTCATTCCATCGTCATTCTTTTTAACAAAGTAAGCTGTTCACTCCTTGAATGCGACGCCTAAATCCATTGGCACGCATTTGCATTTAAGAGTGAAGCTTCGCGTTTAGACGCGAAGTATACAAAAAGTTGTGCAATGAGACAGAGAAGAAACATTTTAGGGATCCTCATTTTGCTCTTAGTGAGTTGTGGAAAAAATGAGGGCATTCGAACAGTGGGAGGGGGCTTGTATCCCCAAGGACCTGCTACGCCCGTGGGGGGCCCTAATCCGAGCTATCCGAATTTTCCAGGGGGTTATGGTGGAGGAGGGGGATTTCAACCCGGTTATGCAAATCCTTATGGACCTCGGTTCTATCCTTGGATGCCTATTTACGTTTACTATCAGCAAGTGGTGTATTTACAGCCCGTGTTCGTAAACCTCTGGTCAGGATGGCAGAATTTTGCTTATGCCAATCAG
>JBJSXY010000407.1:0-2818 GCA_046086625.1 Pseudomonadota bacterium
GTTGAAGGGGTCGATTGCTCTATTCTAATGAATTCTAAAGTCTGGGAAGCCTCTGGGCACGTTCAGTCATTTACGGATCCCATGGTCGATTGCTTACAATGCCGAGGTCGTTTTCGAGCTGATCATATTGTAAATAATCAATGCCCCACTTGTGGTTCTAAGAACAAGTTTACGGAAGTTCGACATTTTAATTTGATGTTTAAAACTCATGTCGGAGCCTTGGAAGAAGCTTCAAGCGTTGCCTATCTAAGACCTGAAACTTGCCAAGGGATTTTTGCAAACTTTGACAATATTGTGAATACTTGCCGAGTAAAGGTTCCCTTTGGAATCGCTCAAATCGGAAAAGCATTCAGAAACGAAATTAATCCAAGAAATTTTACGTTTCGATCTAGAGAATTCGAACAAATGGAAATGGAGTTTTTCTGCCATCCTTCTGAAGCACCAAAGTGGTTTCAGTACTGGAAAGAAGAAAGATACAATTGGTATCTGAAGTATGGGATCAAAAAGGAACGACTCCATTTAAGAGAACATGCCAAAGATGAATTGGCTCACTATGCTGCTGGTTGTGCGGATATTGAGTATGATTTTCCTTTTGGATGTGCAGAGCTTGAGGGAATTGCAAATCGAACAGATTATGATCTGAAGCGCCATTCAGAATTTAGCAAAAAAGATCTCAGTTATTTTGATCAGCCGCTTAACGAACGTTATTTCCCTTATGTCATTGAGCCTTCAGCTGGAGCTGATCGAGCGACTTTAGCTTTTCTGGTGGATGCTTATGAGGAAGAGCCTGAAAGAACAGTTCTGCGATTTCATCCACGAATTGCGCCCATCAAAGCAGCGGTTTTTCCATTAGTGAATAAAGACGGAATGCCAGAAACTGCTGAGCAAATTTTTAAAATATTGAAAAAACGATGGAACACTTTTTATGACGACAAAGGTGCCGTAGGAAGAAGGTATCGTCGTCAAGATGAGGCCGGAACCCCGTTCTGTATCACCGTGGACGGAGAGACTTCGAAAGATCAAGCGGTAACCATTCGTCATCGAGATTCAATGGCCCAAGATCGGATCGCGATAGACAAAGTGATGGAATATCTAGCCAAATATTTAGAGCCTTAGGGAGGACTCTTGGAAAAAACGGTCTACTTTTTTGGAGAAGGAAAAGCGGAAGGCAGCAAAGAGATGAAAGGCCTTCTCGGTGGAAAAGGGGCTAATTTGGCCGAGATGACAAGTCTTGGACTTCCAGTTCCTCCGGGTTTCACTATCAGCACAGAAGTTTGCACCTATTTTTACAAAAACAATCAGCAATATCCCAGTGGGCTTGAGCAATCTGTTAGCGAAGCTCTCTCAAAAGTAGAAAAAGTGATGGGAGCTCGTTTCGCAGATAAAGACAATCCGCTTCTTTTGTCGATTCGCTCTGGGGCTCGAGTGAGTATGCCAGGGATGATGGATACTGTTCTCAATTTAGGACTCAATGACGAAACGATAATGGGGCTTGCCAAAAAAGCGGATGAACGGTTTGCCCAAGACTCCTATCGTCGATTTATTCAGATGTATTCCGACGTAGTTTTGGGTATTGCTCCTCATTATTTTGAAAATCTGATTGAACAAGAACGACGAAAAGAAAGCGTGAAATCTGATTCAGAGTTATCCGCTACTGCGCTGAAAAATCTTGTGAGCGAATTTAAAAAAGTAGTGCTCATGGAAACTGGAAAATCATTTCCAATGGATCCAAAAGCACAACTTTGGGGGGCGATTTCAGCTGTGTTTTCCTCTTGGAATTCTGCCAGAGCCATGAGTTATCGACGCATTCATAAAATATCTGAGGAATGGGGAACGGCCGTCAACGTTCAAGCCATGGTTTTTGGAAACATGGGCGATGATTGTGCAACGGGAGTTGCATTTACCAGAGATCCTTCGACTGGAGATAAAAGATTTTTTGGGGAATATCTCTCAAATGCTCAAGGTGAAGATGTCGTTGCAGGCATTCGAACCCCTTGTCCCATCAATAAGGAATCTGCCAACGGTTCTGATTTGCCTACGCTAGAGGCCCTCATGCCTAAGGCTTATGGAGAACTCGTCAAAACTTATCAGACATTGGAGAAGCATTATCGAGATATGCAAGATATCGAGTTTACCATTCAGCGCGGTAAACTCTTCATGTTGCAAACGAGAACTGGCAAAAGAACCGCCAATTCAGCAGTAAGAATTGCCGTGGATATGGTCAAAGAGGGATTGATCAGTCCAAAAGAGGCCGTTTTAAGAGTTACGCCGGCTCAAGTGGAACAACTCCTTCACCCACGGTTAGACCCCAGGCATCCAAAAGAAATCATAGCGAAGGGGCTTCCTGCATCTCCGGGGGCTGCATCTGGAGAAGTTGTTTTTTCTTCAGAGGAAGCAGAAGCGAGTCGCAAGAAAAATAAAAAAGTTATTTTGGTTCGGCATGAAACTTCTCCCGAAGATATCGGAGGCATGGATGCCTCAGAGGGGATTCTAACTGCTTTGGGCGGAATGACCTCTCATGCGGCGGTGGTGGCTCGTGGTATGGGAAAACCCTGCGTGGCTGGTTGTGGCTCAATCAATATCGACTACAAGAACCAGCTTTTTACGGTTGGACAAAATGTTGTTCGAAAAGGGGATACTCTGACTATTGATGGTGGCTCGGGTGAAGTTATTTTAGGGCACGTTCCCACGATCAATAGCCAGCTCGATGAGTATTTTAAAGAGTTCATGAAATGGGTGGATATGAGCGTATCCAAAATGGTACCATCGCCACCTACGCAAATGAGCACATCCGCCATGGTTTCCCCTTGAACAAAAT
>JBJSXY010000408.1:0-2913 GCA_046086625.1 Pseudomonadota bacterium
CCAGCAGTCGCTGAAAGCGCACGAGATTGAAAAAATAATTGCTTAGCTACTTCCTTGGACAGATTGTTTCCAGAAGCAGCGCGAGTCACCACAATACCAGCAGCGGTTGAAACAATGAGTGAAGGAATTTGAGTGACTAAACCATCCCCAATAGTCATTAGCGTATAGATTTCAGCTGCTTTTCCAAGATCTAAACCTTTTTGGAAAACGCCAATTAAAAACCCACCAATAATATTAATGACCGTGATGATGATGCCCGCAATGGCGTCTCCTCTCACGAATTTACTGGCACCATCCATGGCTCCGTAAAAGTCTGCTTCTTGTTCTATTTTTGACCGGCGTTCTCTGGCTTGGGTTTCATTAATAAGCCCCGCGTTTAAATCGGCATCAATGCTCATTTGCTTACCGGGCATCGCATCTAAGATAAATCGAGCTGCTACTTCAGCTACACGGCCCGAACCTTTGGTGATTACGACAAAGTTGATAACAATCAATAGAGTAAACACCACTAATCCGACAATATAATTTCCCCCAACAACAAAATTTCCGAAGGTTTCAATCACATGTCCAGCTGCCCCAGTTCCCACATGCCCATTTAAAAGAATGAGTCGAGTACTAGCCACATTCAAAGACAAACGAAATAAAGTGGCGAAGAGAAGAATGGTCGGAAAGACAGAAAACTCAAGGGGTCTTCCGGAGTAAACGGCAACCAGAAGAATAATCACACTGAGAGTGATGCTTCCAACAAGAAGCAGATCCATGATAGGAGCCGGCATAGGAACAATCATCACGAGAAGTGTTCCCAAGACTCCTACTGCAATTAGAAGATCCGTTTGCTTAAATATCGACAACAAGGATGGTTTTTTTTCATCCATGAGATGATTCTCCAGTTTTTTCTAGGCTGCTCTTCTAAGCCCTTTAAGTTTGAAAACGTAAGCCAGTACTTCCGCAACGGCTTTGTACAATTCCTTGGGTATCGGGTGTCCCAATTTAATATTCTTAAAAAGAGTTCTGGCCAGAGGCTTGTTTTCTACTAAGGGAACGCTGTGCTCTTTAGCCAATTCTCGAATTTTATCTGCAATAAACCCAGCTCCCTTAGCGACCACTTTGGGTGCCGCCATTCCCTCTTCATAGAGAAGAGCGACTGCTAAGTGGGTCGGGTTTGTCACAACGACAGTTGCTTTGGGGACTTCATCCATCATTCGTCGACTTGCAATGCGCTTTTGAATTCCTCGAATTCTTGATTTAATTAAAGGATCCCCTTCTCTTAACTTGAATTCTTCTTTGACTTCTCTGCGAGTCATCCGCATTTGCTTTTCTAAACTGTATTTTTGAAACCCGTAATCCGCCGCTGCTATCACACAATATCCAACAACCAGCATCAGCATTAATTTGGCCATGAGTTGGAGAATCAAAATGAGCTCTTCTCCGGGGAGTTTTCCAAAGAGAAGCCCCAAAGTATTAATTTGCGAAACCCCAAATTTCCAAACAACCCAGCCAATCAGAATCATTTTGAGCAGGGACTTCACAGCTTCTAAAAGGCCCTTCGAAGACAAAAGCCGCTGCAATCCGGTGATTGGGTTAAGTCGCTCCCACTTTGGGGTGAGGGGTTCCCAGGTTATATAGAAACCCACTTGAGCTGCACAAGCTAAGAAAGCAGTTATCACTACGCCAATGAACACAGGCCCCACCATGAAGAAAAAACTCGTCCCGACTTCATTCTTCATGGCCAAAATATCTTTTTTTGAAAGCTCAGCCCCTTTTCCAAATTTAAAGAAGCTTTCAATGAGTTTCGAAAACTCGAAAAAGGAACTCTTCAATGAAAAATAAAGAACCCCCATCACGGTGAGAAGAATAGTGACCGATATGACTTCTCGAGAAAGCGCGACAGTTCCCTGCTTCCTAAACTCCTCACGGCGATACGCGGTAGCGCTTTCCGTTTTGTCTTCGTCTGATCCTTCAAAAAGAGCCATAGTTTGTTAGAGAGCTCGTAGAATAGCGAGCGTCTTTTCCCCGGAACCCATCATGATATTTTCTATAAAATCGATTAATTCTGGAGCCACAAGGTAAAACACAATGAGCCCCAATAAAATAGTGATCGGAAAACTAAATAACATTACATTCATTTGCGGAATGAATCGATTCAATACTCCCACCGCCACATTGCTCGTTAGTGCCAAGAGCGTAAAAGGGGCAGCCATGCGAACAGCCGTAACAAACAATTCCCCAAACATCCCTACAAGCAGTTTCATCAGTTCCCCTTGGGAGAGAAAAGTAGCTTCAATGTCTTTGGTGATTCGGAAACTTTGCACGAAGAGATACAAAAGCTCGTGATGAAGATTCAAAACGAAATATAACATCAACACAACCCAGCCATAGAGCGGCACCAACACTGTCACTGAGCTTTGCATTTGGGGATCCATTAATCCCCCTACCCCGAACCCCATTTGAAAACCGATGAACTGAGCAGCTGTGTGAATGCTTTCCACTGTAATATGAATTGCAAACCCGAGAAAAAACCCAATTAAGCTTTCTCGAAGAGCTAAAGCAATAATGCCGTAGAGATCATTTGGGAATGGAGTGAGGTAACTTCGAACAACAGGATAAAGCGCGAGTGATAAGGAAAAAGCAAGAACGACTTTTATCACTGCGGGAATAGACTTGTGGTTAAAGGCGGGAGCTAAAAGAAAAAGACCCATCAGTCTTAAAAGCACACAGGAAATATCTAAATAGTTGTGCCAGGCATAGGGATAGAGTTCTGATAGCATGTTATCTCACGGCAGCCGGGATGTTTTCGAATAACTGCACAGTAAAATCGGTGATGATATCAAGCATCCAAGGTGAAAAAAGAAGAAGAGCTAAAAACATGGCTGCGAATTTTGGAACTACTGCGAGCGTTGTCTCACTTAGCTG
>JBJSXY010000409.1:0-16120 GCA_046086625.1 Pseudomonadota bacterium
AGAGCTGTTTGCTGTTTCCCCTGAGGGGCTTTAAAGTCAATCAGGGTAGTTTTATCGTGCCACACATGTCTTGATGCGGGCGGGCCTTCTTCCGATCGTTCGATTCGAATTTTTCCAGTTTCTGGATCTATGGCTGGTCTCTGGTATACAAAGCTTTCTATCCGTCCAAAGTCGGAAGGTTTAAGGCCCGTAAATTTCCTGTTGTAGGGATCCACCACATCTACCCCTGCCAGAGCGGGGGAGAGTCCCCAGCCTTTTATTGCTGAAAACCTATCATCGGTAATCGCATAACCTGTAGCTTGGGGATTTTTCGAGATAGCTTCACCCAGTGATTGAAAAAAATCTCGATGAGTCATAACAAAATGAGATAAGTCGATATGTTCCAAAGTATTATTTCTTAAGACCTGGGCGATTCGATTGTTTGGATTGTACTTTCCATCCGTAAAAGCGAGTTCCATTTGAGTGCCATCCGGATATTGAATCAGAGTCCGTTTGGTGGGTTCAATTTCGCTTGTCTCTTTTCCTTTTCGGTAGAGTTCAGAGAGTGAGTCCAAGTGGTTTTGATAAGTATCAAAGAAAACAGGGTCTTCCACTCTAAAAATGCGATTATATCTCGGATTAGGTGCTAAATTAGCTGTTCCAAAAAGGGTCGTTTTCTTATCCCCTTCTCGCAGAAGAAGCGCTTTTTCGTGCATGATGGGAATTCGTTCTTGTTCAGGACGGTAGAGAGGTTGAGAAAGAATATCTTTTTTGAATTCAAAGCCCGCATCGAGTAGGTCGCGAATCACTTTTGCTCCTGGGCTTTTTTCCGGATCTTTCAAATCCGCTTTTGAAAAAGCAGCTGTTACATTGCCTTGAATTTTAGAAAAATCCCCTTTCATCACAGGATTGAGATCAGTAATGAGGGTAACTTTAATTCCCTTTTTCTTAGCAGCAATCAGGGCTTGAGTTACTCGAGAATCTCCCAACGTGTATCGAATGAGAGTGATTTCTTTTTCTTTGTCTGGTACGTGACTGTTATCTATGAGTTGCTGAATGGCTTCTACTTCCACTGAAACTAGATCCGGCTTAAACACTAAATTAGGAATAGCTGCTGAAGTATTTTTTTCATCTGCACTCACGTAAATTGCCTTGATAGCTTGGTCAGCACTTTGTAGCTGGCTCGTGATCTTAATTATTTCGGGCTCATTAGCCTTCAAAGAGGGGGCGAGCAAAAAAAGGCATGCAAGAAGAGTTCTTTTAGACAGTAAGACAAGGCGGAAACAGTCTAAGTTCATGGAAACAAGCTCCTCGCGAATGATAGGAGCAAGGGTGAGGCCGACTATTTGTGTAATCTAAAGGAATACCGAGGGATTAATTAGATTGCTGCTCTTGAATTCATGTCACTTCTCCGGTAGAACTTCAAAATTCAATGTGGGCGGGTAGCTCAGCTGGGAGAGCATCAGGCTGGCAGTCTGAGGGTCGTGGGTTCGATCCCCATCCCGTCCACCAAAATACCCTCGCTCAACTTGCAGCTTTTTCGGGTTTATCTTCAAATAAATCGGTAGTGTAAATATGGACCGTATTTCTGGAGAGTTCTTTAGCCGAGTACATGGCCATATCGGCCAATTTTAAAAGACTGTCTTGATCCTTAGCGTGCTCAGGGTACATGGCAATTCCCACACTGATCGTAGTTTTAAGTTTCATTCCATGAATGGAAAAAACTCTTCGCTCCACTCCTAGTCGCATTCTCTCTGCAATTACTTTGGCACCCTCGATTTCGCTATCATTCAAAATTACAACGAATTCATCTCCGCCATATCGAAATACAACGTCAGTTTCTCTTACGGCATTTTTTATTGAGCGACCAATGGCAATGAGAAAGTCACTGCCTACGATATGGCCATGAGCTGTGTTAATTGATTTAAAATAATCGACATCAATAAAAAGAACGGCAAAAGGTTTGCCCTTATTTTTCGATCGATTGATGGTGTTCGCTAATGCATGTCTGAGATATCGAGAATTGTACAAGCCCGTCAGCTCATCTACGAAAGTGAGTTGTTTTACTTCTTCAAATTTTTCAAGATTTAATAAAGAAAGTTCCGCATGCTCGAGCAGAGTTTTTGCGATCAAAAGAGTTTCTTCTTCAATTTTATTTGCGATTCCCCACAGAACAACTCCTTGCGTGCTTTCTAAACAAGATAGAAAAACGTGTTGAACGTTATTTTTGGGCCAAGTCACTGCAGGTGGGGGAGCCGGGGTCTTTTTCAAGTGGCTTAAAGTGGTAAGAATTTCTTGTTCATTTACCCCCCTGGGATAAGAACAGACAACCGTGGGAGAAGGTTCTTGGAATGATATCCACCCCGCTCCTTTGCTTTTGAAAAAATCTTGCAGGAATTCAAGAGTGGAGAGTCGCACTAAAGAAGGAGTGGAGGAACTCGATATTTGGGTAAGAGCTCTAACTAAATGAGTTTCTGGCTCTTGGAGCTTTTGAAACAATTCATTTTTCTGAATGGCTTTTTTAACACTCCAAACAAGTTCTTCAGGACTGATGGGTTTTAAGAGAAAATCTGTAAAACCGGAGCGTATCACCAGAAGCGCAGTAGGCGCTGAGTCTGTGCTGGAGATTGCAATGAGTTCAGATTTCGGAAACTGGAATCTGATAGCTTCTAAATGGGGTTCCAGAGGACGAGAAAGAGGGTCAATATCAATCACCACTCCCAAGGGAGCTTCCAATCTCATTTTGTAGAGTTCGCTAAAAGAAGAAATCCATTCCGCCCTTAAATTCATTTTTGACAAAAGACTTTCGTAAGGATGCCGCATTTCTTCTGAGGCACCTAAGAAAAGAATGGTCTGTTGATTTTTTGAGGGGGCCAACATGAGGTATTTAAAATTATACCACGTTGAAAAAATTAACGGATCGAATCCCCGGACCAATAAAGAAACGGTTTGTCAGAAATGAGTCCGGGTTTAAATATTTCTAGAAGTTGTGAATCTTTGAGTAGTATTGGAGAGCTGGCGCTATGCTTCACAAACATCAAATCTGAGAGTGAATCTAAAAATTTAGAAGGAGGGTAAATTAATTTAACAGAAAAATCGGTAATTCCCGCTCGCCGCTGCGCTTCTTCAAACGCCGCTTGAAGGCCCCCCACGCCATCTACTAGTTTTCCCTCTCGAGCTCTGTTTCCCAAAAAGACTCTTCCCTGAGCTAGACTATCCATTTTTTCAAAGGAAATTTTTCGCGCATCAGAAACAAACTGAATGAAATTCTGGTAATACTCTTCCACTTGGCGCTCGACGATGGCTCTTTCCTTTTTCGACCACTCCCGGCTCTCTGAAAACAATCCGGAGTAAGGGGTTTGAGATAAAATTTCTTTGTTGAGATCCAGTTTTTTATACAGGCTCGCTAGATTTGGTTTACCGGTGAAGACACCAATAGATCCAGTAACCGTTAAGGGCGAAGAGTAGATAGCGGTTGAGGGAGCCGAGATAAAGTATCCACCACTGGCGGCGACATCCCCCATGCTAATCACAACGGGTTTGATCCGCGATAAATCTTGAATCTGGCTTGCAATCAGATGACTTGCAAGAACATCTCCCCCTCCCGAAGAGATTCGTAAAACTACTGCTTTAATTGTTTTGTCTTTTTTTACCTGGTCCAATTGCTTCGTCATTTGTTCCGGAGTAATTTGATCACCTCCTAAAAGCCCAAGCACTTTCATTTTTTCTCTGACAATATCTCCAGAAGCAATTACCAGAGCTATTTTGGGTGGGATTGAAAGATTCTGACGTCCTGTTTTGAGATCTTCACCTAATCGAAAAGAGCCAAGTAATTTTTCCTGATAATTTTTCGCATCCTGAACCTGATCGATGAGTTTTAGACTCTGGGCATTTCGCGCTGATAGAACACCTAATTTTCTAGCTTGATTCCAAACCGCGTCCGTCACTCGTCCAGATCGCTGAATACATTCTCGGATTTCTTTTTCCGCATCCTGTAAGTTTTGAAAAATATTTTCCCGGCTTTTTTCAGACGCCCTCGCGCTAGTAAACGTCTCAGGAGCCGATTTATAAGCTCCTTTTGAAATCATTTCCGCTTTGATTCCTACTTTGTCCAGCGTGCCTTTCAAATAATAGCGCTCTGATTTGGGTCCTAACCATTCGAGGCTTCCTGAAGGAGCCACAGAAATGGAATGCGCCGCAGAGGCAATTAAATATTCCTTAAGTCTCGCATTTCCGAGAGCGACGTGGATAGTTTTTCCTTTTTCCCGGGCATGCCAAAGTGTTTCAAATAGTTCGTGAGCAGCACCCATTCCCAAAGGAAACGTATCAAGCTCAATAAAAATAGCCTTAACTTCTGGTTTTATTTCCGCATCCTTAATTTTCAGCACCAATTCTGAAAAAGATTCACTGCCACTTGAAAAAAGACTGTCAGGCTCGCCTAATTCGCGAAGTGAAGAATTGATTCGTAATTGCAGAGAATCGTAAGTTGGAGCGACACTAGGCTTTTCAAAAGGAGCGAATTGAGCGTGAGAAATTAAAACTCTTTCTGATTTCTGGGTTCTTGCAGTCGTGTAAAGTGAGCTCGAACCTAAATTTAATTGAACACCAAAATGAGCTCGTTCCGTTTTGTCATATCCCGCCTGCAGGTACACACCTCTTAGCATCTCAAAGGAAATCGTTCCTTGATAGTTCCAGTTATTCCCAAAACCAGTCGTTTGAGTTTCTAAATCCGCGAAAAAAAGGAGTCGGTCGATTGGACGCAGAGTGATTCCAAATATGTATTGGGAGTCTAGTTCGACTTTGTTTTGAGTGGGCCGATTTAATTTGTTTGCTAAAAAGCCGAGAGCAAAAACTGATGACGGGCGAATTTGAAGGCCTAGGTCTAATTCGGTAACCCCCTCTAACGACGGTGAGTTTGTGGTCAATCCCAAACGTGATCCAACAAATAGCCAGGGGGTCAGAGAAACTGAACTTGCCAATGAGTATTTATTAAATTTTTCAAAATTATGGGTCGCCAAGCTTTCAATGCCAAATCCGAGTCCTCCCCAGCCGAGAGCCAGTCCAAAATCATCCTGATGCTCGCGCCACCCCCAAGAAACAGATGAGAGAAGTCCTGGTCCATTTAATTCTTTTTGAAAAGCTAGAGCGGCAGGGTTGGTAAAAACAGATCGTGCATCATAAAAATGGGAGACCGAGGTCCCGGTTTGTAGCTCTTCTTTGGAAAATGCGGGAGGTGAAAGAAAGAAAACAAAGAAGACTAAAATTAAAAAAAAATTCATAGGGCTAGATTAAACTAGAGATCGACCACAGAAAAAGAGATTTCTTTATCGAAGAGGGCGTTGAGAATAGGAAGCGAAGTGCGAATCTGATCGGTTGAATAAAAAGTCAGAGTTCCCGGCTGTCTTGACTCATTTAGGATTTGTTTCTTCGATAAAAGATCTCTTAGTTCTTGAGAAAGAACTTTGGCTCCGTGAGTAATGAAGGCAGGTTCCCCTAAAACTTTTTTGAAACTCCCACTCAAAAGCGGATAATGCGTGCATCCCAGAAGAAGAATTCCTTGTTGAAGGGGACCCAGGGAATTTAGATAGGTTTGGATTACTTTTTGAGTAATCAAGTGATCAAACCAGCCTTCTTCGGCCAAAGGCACTAGGAGGGGGCACGCTAATTGCTCCACTCTTTCTTGAAATCCCTGATTCTTAAACTCCTTTAAGTAAGCTTCGCTTTTGACAGTGCCTTCGGTAGCTAGAACTAAAATTTGTTTGTTTTGAGTTTGATGGCTTAATTGAAGAGCCGATTTCACTCCAGGTTCAATGACCCCCATCACCGGAATTCCCAAGCTCTTTTGAAGTTCTGGTAAAGCAAGAGCTGAAGCTGTATTGCAGGCCACTACCAGAGCTTTAATGCCCTGGCCAACCAAGAAATTAGCGCAGGATATTGAATACTTAGAAACAACCACGCGGGACTTCGTTCCATAGGGGAGCCGAGCAATATCTCCTAAATAAACAAAATTCTCGCTTGGCATCGCCAAAGCCAATTCTTTCAATACTGAAAGCCCGCCTAAACCAGAATCAAACACGCCTATAGGGCTTTGAAAGGATGCCATTCCCCGCAATTAACACGACTCGTTAGTAAAGGCTAGAAGGTTGCTTCAGAGACTAGCCTTTGATAAACCCAAGTCCCTATGGCTTTAGACCCTTTAGAGAAAGAGCGGCTCCGACGAAGAATGGCCGCCCGCATGCAGGTTTTTGTGGAGGGCACTCCTCTTGTTACTTGTGTGAGTGGGCACTGCTACGAAGAGCCTCATGCTTGTGAATTGTGTGGAGACACTCATGCACTCGATTTATTTGTGATTAAAAATCGTGGAGGAAAGAAAATGCTGGTCGCCTCCAGCTGCCTCAAAGAAATGGTTCGGTTTCAAGTAACCGAAGTGGAAGAGCTTCCGAAGTGGCTCGAAAAATTAAAAGTTCTGCACACTGAAATGGAAGTTCGAAAAATAGAAGCTGCAAAAGCCCGCGAAGAAGAGCGCCGCCGTCTTGAAAAAAAAGTAATTATTAGAAAAAAATCCTAAAATGAATTTGTTTTCGATTGAAACGCTTGCGATTGGTGACGAACTGCTCACTGGGAAAATAGCGGATACAAACTCCACTCATGTGGGGCAAGTCCTCTTTGAAAACGGTCTAAGACTCTCAAGACAGAATGTCATCCCCGATGAAAAAGAAGCGATTCAAAATTTAGTCCGTGAAATTTCAAAACGAGCAAAAGTCGCAATCTGTTTTGGGGGCCTTGGGCCCACTTCTGATGATATTACGGCAGTAGTGGTAGCGGAGTTGCTCAAGACGAATCTTGAAACAAACGAAGCTGCAAGAATTCGTCTGATTGACTATCTCAAAGCTCGACAGCGCCAGGTCACTGAGCAGACTTTAAAGCAAGTCTTAGTACCTCGAGGAACTGAAGTTATTCCAAATGATGTCGGTCTTGCTCCCGGTTTTCATTTTTCTCACCAAGGGTGCCATTTCTTTTTTTTACCCGGAGTTCCTGATGAAATGAAACCGATGCTTGCTCGATTGGTTCTCCCTAAAGTTTTGGCATTGGCTCCTTCGAGAGGGCAAGTTGAGAGTCGAGTGTGGCGCTGTATCGGAATTGTGGAATCAGAGTTGCAACGATTGATGGTGCCTATCGAGCAGAGTTTGCCACAAGGAATGTGGCTTGGGTACCGAACTCGGTTTCCTGAAAATTATCTCTATTTGTATTGCATGGATGAGAATCAGTCGGTCAGAAGAAATAAGATTAATGAATTTACAACTAAAATAGAGCCGCTGGTTGCACCTTATTTCTACGGCAACGCGGAACGAGACCTTGAGGAATGGGTTTTTGATTTGCTAAAAAATCAAAAAAAGAGAGCGGTGTTTGCGGAATCCTGCACCGGAGGGTTAGTGGTTCATCGTCTGACTCATGTTCCGGGAGCTTCTGATTGGATTTGGGGAGGGCTTGTCACCTATCAAATGAATGCGAAAGATCTCTTGCTCGGAGTGAAATTAGAAAAAAATGAAGATGCGGTTTCGGCAGAGTGTACGTTGGCTTTAGCTAAAAACGCTCTTCTTAAAAGTGGTTGCGATGTGGCCTTAGCGGTAACAGGGTATATGGGCCCCACTGGGGGAACGGAGCAATGTCCCATCGGAACCGTTTTTATTGCAGTAGTAGATCCCAGCGGGAAAACACATCAGGAAAAAATCCAGCTTCCTCCCAGACCTCGAGCTACTCTTCAATGGGGAGCCTCGTCATTTGCTCTGAATGCAATTAGAAAATTTCTGAAATAAAAAAGGCACTCCTTATCTCAAGGAGTGCCCTTCTTAAACAATCCACAGCCTTATTCTTCGAATCCGTTTCCTTTATGCGATTCGTAGAATGCAGAAGCCCCAAATCCGGAAGCTAAGCCCGCTACAGTTGTGACTTCGCCCCCTTCTTCTTCCACCACTTCTACTTTTGGCTTTGCAGCTCTAGCTTTTGGTGCAGAGCGTTTTTTTGGCGCTGGCTTTTTCTTAGCCTTTGCTTTGCCTTTCCCAGCTTTCTTCTTCGCGGTTTTTTTCTTTGCGACTTTCTTTTTCGCTGGGCGTTTTTTTGCAACTTTTTTCTTTGTCGATTTCTTTTTTGCTGCCTTGCGCGATTTCTTTTTCGCTGCTTTTTTCTTGGCCATATTTCCTCCGAATAAAAAAATGATTTAAAAAAAATGCCTAAATTCAAAGGGGTTGTCGAGTTTTAATATTGATTTTGATTAAAAAACCCATTATCACTTTGATATATCAATCGTCTAAAGACTGACATTTAACAGTAAAAAAATCTGATCGCGGTACTGGGTCATGGGAGGGGGGCTTATGGCCAGAGCTGTAAAGTCGAAAGTCCGTAAAGGCGTTAAGGTAGCTAAGGCTTCTGTAAAGAAAGCCAAAGCAAAACTTACCGAGGGTAAAAAAGCTGCTAAGGCTCTTGCACACAAAGTAAGTAAGCCTGAAAAAACAACGCAACCAAAGGCATCAGTTTCTGAAGAGAGCAAAAAGAAGCTCTCTGAAAAACTGCTCGCTACAATTGAAAAACGAAAAGCCGAGCAGGGTAAGAGCCCTGCATTTTCCAAGCCGAGGGGTCGGCGGGGAAGACGTCCTAAAAACATGGCTGATTACCAACCCTACAGTGAAGAACAACAAGATGATCCTTACTCTTATCCAAATGAGAATGAAAATCTTGAGTACGATACTGGAATTCGGGTCGGTGGTCAGAACAATGGAGCCAGTTTTCGGGATGATGGCAGCATTGTTCTTGATCGAGTCGAAGATTTCGATGAAGAGCTAAATTTTGATTGGTAACCATCAGCGCCTAAGGGCGCTGATGTACAATCAAATAAACTTCTTCAATTGAGCGATCGGTGGCGGATTGAATAATATATTCAACGCCACTGATCACAGTTGAATCCCATTTCTTTGGTATTTTCTGCATGTGCTTTAGCAAGAATCCACCAAGAGTTTGATAGTCCTCATCAGCAGCCAGAGGAACTTTAATGAGATCGCTTAGCACATCAAGCTCAATTCGCGCCGAAACAATGAACGTGTTGTCGCTTATTTTTCGATAGAGCTGCGGAGGTTCATCGTATTCGTCTTCAATTTCGCCCACGACTTCTTCCATGACATCTTCCATAGTGATGATGCCTTCGGCACCACCAAATTCATTAACGACTATAGCCATCGGATGAATTTTCAATTCGCTCAAAAGTTCATCTACAGGTTTACTTTCCGGTACGAAGAGCGGAGGCCTCATTGCACATCGAACGGGCTGATTTAAGTCCGTGGCTTTCAGGCAATCGAAACCTTGAATTACTCCCACTATCTTATCGACTCGTTCTTCGTAAACCGGCAATCGCGAATGGCCAGATTCCCCGAAAAGTCGAACGGCATCAGCTAGGGATTGTTCCTGTTCAATAGCAATTACCTCGATGAGCGGACGAAAAGTTTCTTTCACAGTCATTTGATTAAAATTTAGAATTCTAGAAATCAACTTTCGTTCCGCTTGAGTCACATCCGATCCTCTGCTTGTGGGAAGAGCTGCTTTAATTTCTTCTCTGGAAAGAAAGAAGCTTTTGTCAGAGCTTTCTCCGAGAAGGTTTCTAAGAAAATCGGCGTAAAAGCCGAAAATCTTTGTGAGAGGAGTAAGAAGATAGCTTGCGAAAGTGAGGGGTTTAGCAAGTTTTAAAACTAGTTCATCTGCTTTTGCCCTAGCAACGAACTTAGGAATAAACTCACCAAAAATGAGAATGAGAGGCGTTAAGATTACCGCGCTCATCCAGCCTTTATCCAAGCCGTAATGATGAATCGTAAAAAGGGTCACTATAGTGGTTACCAAATTAATACAGAGATTTGTACCCACTACAGTCGTCGAAAAAAGTCGCTCGGGCTTAGCAATCAGAAACTTTGCTAAAAGCGCATTAGGTAAATTTTCTTTTGCTTTTTTATAAAGTTTAGGTCGACTCGCGGAGATAAAAGCAATCTCAGAGCCAGAAAAAAAAGCCTCTGCCAAAAGAGCCAACAAAACAAAAACTGAAAGAAGAACTAAAGGAATCATGATTGTGACTCGGAAGGTTTAAGTTGAGTTTTGAATATTGCGTTGAGAATATCTTCTAGAGTCACCACGCCCAAATGGTGGCCGTACTCGTCTACTACGACAGCCATATGAACTTTTTTCGTGCGAAACTCTCTGAAAAGTCGGGAAACTTTTTTGTGTGTTGAAACATAGTAAGGTGAAAAAATAGCACTTGAAAGAACGCCCTCCTGCATATCTTTGGGAGTATCTAGAAGGAGCTTTAAAAGTTCTTTGGTATATAAAATCCCTACCAGATGTCCATTTTTTCCCGATACAACGGGAATTCTTGAAAACGTCTGGGTTCGCACCTTTTCTAAAATATCCGAAAGACCTAGCTCAGCAGCTAAATGGAACACAGTTTTCCAGGGAGTCATTACATTCGAAACGGTCAGGTCGTTTAAGTGAAAAACGTTGTAAATCATTTCTGTTTCTTGACGCTCAAGGCTTCCAGTTTCAGCTCCCACTTCTACTAAGGTCAGAAATTCTTTTTCTGTAAGAGCGTGCGGTTGACTGACGCTTAATCGAAAAACTTGAATAATCTTCTTGGCAATTGCCTGAAGGAGTTTTCGAAGAGGCGTGAGCAAAAAATGAAGCCAAGTAGCTGGATAAACAAGGAGCGAAGCGGCCAAAACGGGTACTCTAAAAGCCAAAACTTTTGGAAGGATCTCCGAAAAAAACAATAACAAGAAAGTAGAAGCTAGAATTGCAGTAAGAGTCGTAACTGTTTCACTCCAGTTTTCAAAATAAAACTCGAGTAAGGAAACAACGAAAGTACCCACAAGAACGCTCAAAGCTTCATTTCCTACCACCACGGTGGAGAGAAGCTCATCGGGTTTTCGAATCAGAGCATGAATGGCTCGGTAAGTTCGGGGCTTACTTTCTCGTAAGGAAGTAAGTTGGGTTTCACTCAAAGAAAATAAAGCGGCCTCAGCAGCCGCAAAAAGAGCTGCCATGAAAAGAACTAGAGGAATCAGAACAAGATAGATATGAATGACCAAGATGGAGTCCGTTAGCTAAAGTACTTATCTTAGAGGATAAAATGGGCTCGGTCAAAGGACCCGGAGTTGCATTTTCTAACCAAAGCGTTATAACCGGCCCACCCTTTGTGAAGATAGCTATTGCACAAATCAATCCACTCGTTGGAGATATCCCTGGAAATTGTCGTAAAGCTCTGTCTTTTATCGAATCAGCTAAAAAGGAAAAAGTGCAGTGGATCATTTTTCCTGAGCTAACCTTGGTGGGTTATCCTCCCCGAGATCTATTGGATTATTCCCGCTTGTTTCAAGAAAATCAGAAAGCTTTAGAGGAAGTACAAAAAGCATCAAAAGATTTGGGTGTGATTATTGGCGCTTTGAAAAAGAACCCAAAGCAAACTGGAAAGGAGTTTTTTAATTCAGCTTTCATCTTTGCTAATGGCAAACCGATTTTTTCTTATGATAAGCGGCTTCTTCCTTCTTACGATGTTTTTGAAGATGAGCGTTATTTTGAAAAAGGGAATCAATCGGGAGTTTTTGAATTTAATGGCGAACAGTTTGGTGTCGCAATTTGTGAGGACATTTGGAACAAAGACGGATTTGTGGCGCGTTCTTATGACGAGGATCCGCTTTTAGATTTTAAAGGAAAAAAAATAAAGGGACTCTTTGTTCTCTCTGCCTCTCCTTTTGATTTGAAAAAGACGGCTCTTCGACAAAAGTTATTATCTGAAATTGCAAAAGAATTAAAAACCCCCGTTGTTTATTGCAATCAGGTTGCTGGCAATGATGAGCTTATTTTTGATGGTGGAAGCTCGGTTGTGAATGAACAAGGAGAAGCGGCACTCAATCTTCCTTTGTTCGAAGAGACTTGCTTGGTTTGGACGAGCACCGATTCGGCGTCTCAGAAATTCGAACCGATGAGTGAAACAGAATGTTTGTACAAAGCATTGAGTTTTGGAATCCGAGACTACGTAAAGAAGTCTCATCAAAAAAAGATTTGTTTGGGACTCAGTGGCGGCATCGATAGCAGTGTGGCGGCGGTTCTCGCAGTTGAGGCAATCGGTAGAGACAATGTGTTGGGAGTAAGTCTTCCCACACGATTCACTTCAACTGCCAGTCGTGAAGATGCCAAAAGTTTGGCACACGCATTGGGAATCCGCTTTCAGGAAATGGAGATTGAGCCGATTTTTGAGGCTTTTGAAAAAACCTTAGCCCCCTTAAATCCTACAGGCCTCACTTTGGAAAACATTCAGCCACGAATTCGGATGACTCTACTCATGGCGCTTTCTAACCAAGAGGGTTCTTTACTTTTAAACACCAGCAATAAAAGTGAAATTGCAACTGGCTACTCGACTCTTTACGGAGACAGTGCAGGAGCTTTGGCTCCCCTAGGAGATCTTCTAAAACATCAAGTAAGGGCTTTAGCAGCTCACATCAATCGAAGTGGCCCAGTTGTGCCGCGGCGGGTTATTGGTAGGGCCCCCACAGCAGAGCTTCGCCCTAATCAGAAAGATGAAGACAACCTTCCGCCTTATTCGATTTTAGACTTGCTCGTAGAGGCTTGTTTAAGCGCAAAATGGGGAGTAGATGAGCTTGGAAACAAAGGCTTTTCCCCAGATTCTGTAGAGCTTTTCAGCCGTCTGCACCGAGTTTCAGAGTACAAACGAAAGCAAATGCCTCCCGTGCTTCGGATCTCACCCAAAGCATTTGGGATGGGGCGTCGAATTCCGCTAGCTGCCCGAAACTATTGCGACAAATGACTTGCCGGCGCAGAGCGCAAGGACCTATAGTGATTGAAATTTTTTCAACCATGAGGAGAAAACACATGAAAAAACTAGTCGGTGCTTTGGCACTATTTGGAGTTGTTAGTTTTGCTGCAGATATTACGGGAACCGTAACGGCTCCCAAAGCAAAGCCCATGCCTTCTGGAGCAGAAATGGCAAAAGCAGATCCGAACTGTCCTAAAACAAAAGCTCCCAATGAAACAGTACAAGTGGAAGCAACAAAATTACAAAATGCATTTGTGTGGGTGAAATCCCCAGCAGCTGCAGGTGCTGCTTCAGGTACAGCTGTAACTTTGGATCAAAAAGGTTGTGTCTATGCTCCTCATGCGGTTGGCGTAGTTGTTGGACAGGCTTTAAAAATTATGAACAGTGATAAAACCATGCACAACGTGAATGCAAAAAGCGCTAAAGGACAGGGCTTCAATGCTGGAATGGTTGGCGGAACCGCTCCCATCGAGAAAAAATTCACGAAGCCTGAGTTCATTAAGTTTAAATGTGATGTCCACGGCTGGATGAACTCCGTTGTTGGTGTGTTTGAAAATTCTTTCTTTGCAGTTACCGGTAAAGATGGAAAATTCACGATCGCAGGCGTTCCAGCGGGTGAACACACTGTGGGTGTTTGGCACGAGAAGCTAGGCGAAAAAGAAGCCAAAGTAACAGTAACCGATAAAGGTGCTGTTGATTTCGCTCTTTAATTTCAAAGTTGTAGAGTTGTAGTTCATGAAGTTCCCCCTTTCTGATTTTGTGAGTGTCCAAATTCAGAGGGGGGATTTTATTTATTTTGTAGTTTTATTTCTCTGTATTTTTGCTTTTGTGGCTCTGGAGAGTGTGTGGCTGGTGAGACAACTCAGAGATTCAGAGAAGAAACAAAAACAACTGTTGTGGTCTGTTATTCCTGCTCTGGTGCTCTTCGGATTAACGTTAGTTTTTAGAACTTCTCCATGAATCAACCAAATCAAAAAAAATGCGTGCAGATAATCACGAGTGTCACCACACTCTCAACGGTCGTTTTACTAGCAGCGGGAGCTCTGGTGACAGGGACGGGCTCTGGTCTTGCCGTTCCGGATTGGCCTTTGTCATTTGGACAGTTTTTTCCGCCCATGGTGGGGGGAGTTTTTTACGAGCATGGGCATCGCTTGATTGCAGGATTTGTCGCGATTCTTACCGTGATTCAACTTTTGATAATCTTACGTTTTGAAAATCGTCTTTGGGTTAAGAGACTAGCCTTTTTAGCTGTTGCCTTAGTTTTGACTCAAGCAACCCTTGGAGGGTTGACTGTTCTCTTTCTTCTTCCTAAAGCGGTTTCCATTGCACATGCTTGTCTTGCTCAAACCTATTTTTGCAATTCCGTGATTCTCATGACCGTGACCCAAACCTCATGGAAATCTTCCTATCATTGCGAGTCTGATGATTCTCGATTCCCCATTCGATGGCTCAGTTTATTGGTCGTATGTGGATTTTTTGTTCAACTTCTTTTTGGTGCCACGATGAGGCACTTTGGAGCGGGGCTTGCGATTCCCGATTTTCCGCTTTCTTTTGGTCGTTGGGTGCCTGCTCAGTGGACCTTTCCTATCGCCATTCACTTTTCTCACCGAATGGGTGCTTTCATCATGGTGGGCTTAGTAGCTGCATTAGTAGCTCGAGTTTATCGACGGTATTGGAATCAATTTAGTTTGCTTCTCTATGCCGGCGCTTTAATGGGATTTGTTTGGATGCAGGTTATGCTGGGGGCCATGGTGATTTGGTTGAGACGCCCCATCTCTCTTACCACCATTCACTTAGTGTTAGGAGCCATTTGCCTAGCGAGCGCAGTAATTTTAGCGCTTCAACTATTCAAAGCTCAAAACGAAGCAACTGAACCCAGTGATGCTCCTTCTTGGGAAGCAGAAGCCACTTTAGTATGATGACTTCTTCCAAGCGTTTTTTCTTAGACCTCGTGGATTTAACAAAACCACGTATTTGTTTTCTATCCTTAGTGATGGCTGCATGGGGATTCCTCCTGGGTTCTCCCGAAGAGTTTAATGGGAGCCGTTTTGTTTTTCTTTTGATTGGGTTGGGGTTAGTCGGCGCGGCCTCGGGGGTGTTTAATCAAGTTGCAGAAAAAGAAATAGATAGAAAAATGGAAAGAACGCTTCACCGTCCTCTTCCTGCGGGCAGAGTTAGAGATCAACAGGCTTTGTTTTTAGGTTTTATTTGCCTCATCGTAGGTGAAGTCATTTTAGTGGTCGGAGTGAATGCGTTAACTGCAATTCTAGCAGCGCTCACCGTTTTATCTTACATTGGAATGTATACGCCTTCTAAGCAAACAACACCGTTTTCAACATTGATAGGAGCCATTCCTGGAGCTTTGCCTCCCTTAACCGGGTTCACAGCAGCTGCTGGAAGGTTTGGACCTTTGGGCCTTTGGATTTTTGCTCTTTTGTTTTTATGGCAAGTCCCTCATTTTCTTGCGATTGGCTGGGTTTACCGAGACGATTATCGTAGAGCGAGCTTACCCATTTTGTCGGTTACGGATGAGCAGGGTGGAGAGGTTTCTAAACAAGTACTCACTTATCTCTTAGCTCTTATTCCACTCACTTTAGTGCCAGCCGTTTGGCGGGTTACTTCGGAAACTTATTTGTGGGGAGCCATTATCCTTGGATTAGTTTTTTTAGCTTCTGGAATTTTTCTCGCTTGGAAGAGAAGTTTAGCAGGGGCTCGTATTTTATTTGTAGTATCCATTTTATATCTTCCTATCTTAGGCGGACTGATGGTGGGGACACTTAATTGAGTAAAAACATGATTCAGTTTTCCGATGTTAAATTTTCTTATGTGGATCGAATCGCATTAGACGGACTTTCCTTTAATGTAGGTGAAGGGGAGTTGTTTTGCGTGGTCGGACCCAACGGAGGTGGGAAAAGCACTACTTTTAAAATTCTGTCTACGCTTCTCAAACCACAATCGGGAAGTGTTTCCTTTTGGGGAGTGGATGGGGTTCGGTTTCCAGAGAAAGTGCGGCCTTATTTGGGAGTTGTTTTTCAGACTCCTGCTTTGGATAAAAAACTCACTATTGAAGAGAATCTCGTTTTTCACGGAAAACTTTTTGGATTGCGGGGTGTCTCGCTCCGGCAGAAAGTAGACAGTTTATTGAAAATGTTTTCGATTTATGATCGAAAAACAGAAAAAGTAGAGAAATTATCGGGTGGATTAAAGCGTAGAGTGGAAATAGCAAAAAGTCTTTTATCTAATCCCAAGCTTCTTATTTTAGATGAACCTACGACG
>JBJSXY010000410.1:0-2208 GCA_046086625.1 Pseudomonadota bacterium
AGACTTGGTTGGTAAATTTCAAACCTTTACGGAACAACTTTTTCAGATTCGAGATAATGATAAACGCGTTCAACAATTAGGGGATGAATTTGCTCGAGGAATTGAACAGCAACAACAGTTGATGATGCAGATGGCTTCGCAATCAACTTCACAATTGTTACAAAACTGTATCCAAGAAACGGATGGAATCTTCCAAGAAATTGATAACACGCGAAGAAATCTGATTAACCGAGTAGGAAGCCGTGTAGCTGCGTTGGATGCGCAAGCTCAAGAACAACGAGCCAATAGCATGGGATTCTTCCGAGGCGATTACAACACGTCATGCCCCGATGTCGCTAGTACTTTGCAAGGCACCATCGGTGGATTCTTCAATACAGATTTACCCAATCGCTTACGAGCAGTTAGAAACACGAAAAATCCAAGCAAGATGCTCGTGGAAGCTGTGGGAGTAATGGATGCTGTCAGAAATATGCAAGCTCAATTAGGACCTACGTTGCAGCCTTTGATGGAAGGGTGCGATACCGCGAGTAAGATTCGACAAAGTCTTATTCAGAGATCGCAAGCGACAGTTGCGAATGGTTCTGGAAATGGATTGTTTAATAACGGCGTCAATGCTTCAACCGTTCCGACGGTTCCCAGAAACTCGGGAACATCGTTTGGGCCAACAGCACCGTTTAACCCAACTCATACGTTCCGTCGATAAATGACGGCTCTTTGAGTCGAGTCCGAATTAATAGCTCGGCCCGATGGACTTCTCCTGAGGTCTATCGGGCCGATGCTCTTTCTAGCCTTCAGGTTGTTTGACGACCTCCTCTAGGGTTGGTAATTTTACCTTGAGCAATAAGCCGAGTGGAGGTGCTACATCGTGTCAGACATCATGGCTCAGATTGAGAAAATTGGCGTAGTGGGTTCGGGAACCATGGGCAATGGGATTGCTCAAGTAGCTGCAACGGCCGGTTACCAAGTTCTAATTTACGATATTTCCCAAGAACAGTTAGATAAAGCGCTTCAAACGATTTCAAAAAGTTTTTCAAAGCTCGCGGAAAAGGGAAAGCTCAAAGAATCTCCAGATTCGGTTTTAATGCGATTAAAACCCTCAACTCAGGTGACAGATTTTCAGTCCTGTCAGTTTGTGATTGAAGCGGCAACGGAAAACAGGGACGTCAAATTTAGGTTGTTCTCGGAATTAGATCGCGTGCTTTCTCCAGGGGTTGTCATTGCGACTAATACGTCTTCTATTTCAGTTACTGAAGTAGCTAGCCATACTAAGAGACCAGAGCTTGTGGCAGGCATGCATTTTATGAATCCTGTTCCCCTGATGACTTTGGTTGAAGGAATTCGAGGCCTTGCAACCAGTGATCAGTGTTTCAAAGTTGTTAGACAAGTTGCAGAAAAAATGGGAAAGGTTTTTATCGAAGCTAAAGATTCTCCCGGGTTTGCCGTTAATCGCGTACTCATGCCCATGATTAACGAAGCTTTCTTTGCTTTGCAGGAAGGATTGGCTTCCGCAAAAGATATTGATACCGCCATGAAACTTGGCTGTAATTTTCCTATGGGCCCCTTGGAGCTCGCGGATTTTGTTGGGTTGGATGTTTGTCTTTTTGTGATGGAAGTCTTGCACAGAGATTTAGGGGATACCAAGTATCGTCCGGCCCCCCTTCTTCGAAAATATGTCGAAGCAGGGTGGAGAGGGCGAAAAACCAATAGGGGGGTCTATGTTTATTGAAGGTTTGCCTGAGTTAAATGTAGATAAAGTAACGGGGCCGGTTGAAATCGAGCAGCAAGTATCTGAGCTTGAAAAACAACAAGCTCCTCTAGTGGGAATCCATGCATCTATAGATAGCTGGGATAAAATCGAAGCGGCTATTTGTTCCCTTCGCTCTGCGAATCTTTCTGCTCTTTTAGCTCTTCAAAAATCCGCTGATATTTTAAATGACGATGAAATTTTATATTTATTTGGGGTTTTAAGAGATTGGGATCAGTTGACGCTTCAAAACTTTTTGGAAGTTTGTGGGGATTGGATTCCTCAAGAGTTCCAAGAAATTCTTAAAAATGAAGCCAAAATAGAATTGAAATGGGCCAAGGAGTGGTTAACCGCAGTGAGTGATCCCAGAATTACGAAGTATCCAGCGCTTCCATGGAGGAGTTTTACTCGAAAGATCGTAGCTGAAAACTATCGCTTTGCAGTGCGATTTCTTGAGTTAGCAG
>JBJSXY010000411.1:0-2248 GCA_046086625.1 Pseudomonadota bacterium
GTTTGGGGGTAAAGCCGGAAACTGTATTTCAAAATGTTTTCGGAAAAGATAGTCCTGAGAAGTTACGACTATTAGGAAAAACTCTTCAGACGCTGCAAGTAGGATGCAACGGACAGTTTGCTTGGGTCACCATTAGTAAAAAAGAACGCGAATTGAATCAGGCGACCATAGAAGACACGGAAAGTTTCATAGGTCATCTCACTGTTCTAAAGGGCGTGAAAATTGCGGCACTTTTTCGAGAAGAAGACAATGGGACTACCAAACTGAGCCTTCGGGGACTTCACAATCAACCCGTTATTGAAATTGCAAAGAAGTTTGGAGGGGGTGGACACCGGTTTGCCGCTGGAGCAAAAATTCCAAAATCGATTCAAGAAACGGTTCAATTAGTTCTTACCGAAGTTTCTTCCATGCTTTAACTTGTTCTTCAAATATCTTTTCTAAATGCGCTTTTGCGGAAGATTTCTCCCCCAATACGTCCAAAGCCAAAGCCGTTGCTTCAATTGTAGATAAGAGTCCCGCACGGGGTTCTTTTCGCAGATTTCCATATAAAGAAGGCGCAGATGGATTGAGAACAATTCGTTTCAGCTTTAATAGCCAGGGATTTCTCCACCAAAGAGTTTTGGATTGTTTCCAATTTCCATCTAAAACTACTATGCCCTGAATCTCTTCTTTGGGAGCTGGATTACCTTTTTTATCCACGACTTCAAAAAGCTTATCTTTGACTACTTTCTCTGCACTTTTTTGAGTCCCCACAAATAAAACCACCCACCGTTCAGCTTTCACTTCCTTTTTGAGAGCGGCTTTTAAGGACCCCCAAGAGAAACCCACCCGATGGGTGCAGTTTTTTAGTCCCAAAGCCAAAAGGCGGCTAGTCGTTAAAGAAGACCGAGCTTCTTGGGGGTGTTGGAGAATTAATACCTCAATGCTGTTCTGAATAGGCTCAATTTGGGCACAAATACAGCTTTCTAACTCTTTCCAACACTTTGAACATGAGGAGTCAGTTTTCATGGCGAGCCCTTGTACCAAAGACACTGACTTTTCGCTAACGCAAAGTGTGGAATTTTGGTATACCAGTGCTCTTTTTATCATGTCACAAACGAACGACAAAATTCGCAATATTGCCATTATTGCCCACGTTGACCACGGAAAAACAACGTTGGTAGATGGGCTTTTATGGCAAGCCGGAACTTTTCGACAAAATCAGCAAGTAGCTGAAAGAGCCATGGACAGCCTCGATCTAGAAAAAGAACGAGGGATTACCCTGGTAGCCAAGAATGGTTCGGTCATTTACAAAGGCGTTCGAATCAACTTAGTGGATACTCCGGGCCACGCAGACTTCGGGGGTGAAGTCGAGCGAGGATTAGAAATGGTGGATGGCGTTCTGTTATTGGTAGACGCAGCTGAAGGCCCTCTTCCTCAAACTCGTTTCGTTCTCAAACATGCCCTCGAGCGCGATTTAAAAATCGTAGTCGTCATGAACAAAATTGATAGACCCGATGCGCGCCCCAAGGAAGTTATTGATGAGATTTACGGTTTGTTCTTAGATCTCGATGCAAAAGATCATCAAATTGAATTTCCCATCGTGTACACAGACGCAAGAAAACGAATTGCTGTGAAAGCGCCAGAAGATCGCGAGAGCGGAAAAGATCTGACGCTTCTTTTTGATACGATTTTAGAGCATATCCCAGGGCCGACAATTCAAGACGGTCCTCTTCGAATGCTTATCACCAACACGAATTACAGTGATTATTTGGGTCGCCTCGCGGTTGGAAAACTTTTTTCAGGACAAGTAAAAATCGGAGATCGCGTTGTTTTATGCCAGGAGAATGGAAATTCGCCTGAAACAAAGATTACAGCGCTTTTTGCTTATGAAGGTCTCAAAACAATTCCCGTTGAAACGGCGGGCGCCGGAGATATCGCCATTGTTGCTGGAATTGAAGAATTAAAGATTGGCGATACGGTTTGCGAAGCGGGTAAGCCTGAGCCACTCAAAAGAATTTATGTTGAGCAGCCCACCATTTCTATTGAAATGCTAGTGAATGGCTCACCCACAGCTGGAAGGGACGGCAATCGTCTTACTTCAAGAGTCCTTTGGGATCGAATTGAAAAAGAACTTCGAACCAATGTTTCTCTCTTAGCTGAACGCGGACAAACAAGCGATGTCATTATTTTAAGAGGTCGCGGTGAACTTCAATTTGCTGTTTTAGCTGAGCAAATGCGCCGAGAAGGCTATGAATTTATGTTGGGC
>JBJSXY010000412.1:0-2332 GCA_046086625.1 Pseudomonadota bacterium
GAGCTTCAGTTTCCTCGATTTTTCCAATCAGAGAGGGATCCGCTGACCACAAAAGCGCTACCAATCCCACCACGTGGGGTCCAGCCATAGAAGTGCCACTCCAACCAAATTCAGAATAGCCGCCATTACTAACCGCCGAGCGTACATCCACTCCAGGAGCCGAGACATGCGGTCCTGTTTTTTGGTCAAACGTGCTGGGACCGCGGCTTGAGAAACTTGCGATGGTGTCGTTTCGATGATTAAACGCCCCCACACTTAAAACTAAATCCGAATGAAACGCAGGCCCGTCTTGAATCGTGGAGCAACTACTTCCGTCATTTCCAGCGGAGGCCACAACCATAATTCCAGCGGCTCTGAGAGCCTTTAAAATTCTCTCAAATTCTCCACCTTCGCATCCTTCTTTTCTGGGGCATCCCCAACTGTTGTTAATTACGTGAGGAGCCATTTCAGGGCGAGCGTCTTGAATGGGATCTCCACTTTGGGGCCAGGGTGCTAAAAACCACTGAAAGCATTCAATGTACATTTCGGGGCGACCAATTCCAGAATCCATGTTTCGGCACGCGACCCATTTTGCTCGAGGAGCAACCCCGATTTGATTTCCTGTCCCATCATCTCCGACTACGGTACCAATCGTATGGGTTCCGTGATCGTGATCATCGCAAGGCGTGGACAAGTTATAGCCACAGGAGGATTTTCCACCCACGCTTTTGTGAACGGAATCATGCCACGAATAGGAATGATCGACTTGAGTTCCATTCCAACCGCGGTATTGGTTTTTTAGTGCTTTGTGGTTCCATCGAACTCCCGTATCTTGTCCCGCAATGACAATATTTTCGCCTTGAATTTTAAACTCATCCCACACTTTGGAGGCGCCAAATCGAATGATGTTGGCTCCGGGCCCTCGCGATGATTTTAAAGACGTGTGATTACTTTTTGGAAGTAGGTTTTTGACTTCTGGATTTCCGACAACTTGAAGAACATCTTCCCTGGATGCGATTTGCTCAAGTTGACTTTTTGAAACTTGATCTACCACGATGAGATTACCAATGTAGTAGCTACGAGCCTGCAATTTTTCTGAAGCAAGCCAAGTGAGCAAACTTGCTTGAGAACGTTGAGCTGTTGAAACAAGGCGGTTAAACACATTTTTAATCCGTTCTGGTCTCGACCCAGATTTTGGCAAGGAAGAGAAATCTGCTTCTTCTCGCATCAAAATAATAACAGTGGGATAATCCTCCTGGAGGAGCCAAGGAGAAATTTTAGCGAAGCTTAGGCCGCTAAAAACCGAAACGAAAAGCAAAAACTGAAAAGTTAATAATTTCAAGAGAGCTCCTTTTAGATGAATCTAGTTAAATTATAATCTGTTAAAATAGAGTGCCAACTAAGGAATTGATTTTATGCTCCGTATAATTTTAACAATTGTCTTGTCAGGAATTGGGCAGTTTGGATTTTGTGGAGAGTTACAGGGCATTCAAAAGACCCATCAACAAGTTGAAAGCACTGCTCGCCAATTATCGGGCGCCATAGATAGTTTGAGTCATATCTTGGGACCAGTCAGCCGGCCAGTTGCTACGGAATCAGAACTGAGCGTAACCACCATTCTGAATGGTTTAAAACAGTTAGCTTTGGATCCCGCTCGTGATCCTAAAGATAGTTTTGAAGCTTTGAAAAAGCGATACGAACAAATTTCGAAAGAACCCTCCTCTCAAAAAGAAGAGCTTCAACGGCAAATTAATGAACAAATCAAAACGGTGATAGAAAAACTAGGGTATACCCCCGTTCAAGCCGGGAGTGCGACTTACCAGCGAAATAACGAGAAAGTGAGTGTTCGATTTCAAAATGGGGAAATCTCAGTGAGTCCCATTAAGTCGCTGCCCCCAGTTGATTAGCTTCCGCAACATTTCTTAAATTTTTTCCCGCTTCCGCAAGAACAGGGATCGTTTCTTCCAACTTTTGCTTCCGTTCGAACAAAAGTTTCGGGTCTTGAATGGGCTTCTTCAATGTCTTCGTTGGCAGGATGGGTGTGAGCATCGCCATCCACGTAAACCCAATAGCCATCTTTTTCCTTTCGAAAGTCGGCCACTTCGTGCAGCTGGAGATCTTGTCCATCGGTTTCAAAAAAAGCACAGAATTCGACTGTGCCCTTTACGTCGTTTAAACTTCCTTTTTGGGTCGAAAGGATTGAGAGTCGTTTCCACTGAGTCGATTCGGCCCATTTTTTTGTGGCTGCCGAGTCGAAATCTTTTCTGGATTCAGGCGCTAAAGTATTCTTTAAATAATCTAAAGCGACAACCGTGTATGCCGAATAACGAGAACGCATCAGCTGTTCGGCAGT
>JBJSXY010000413.1:0-6682 GCA_046086625.1 Pseudomonadota bacterium
CCATTTTCTTGCAATGTAAGAATTTGTAGCCCTCTGAACCTCTTAGAGTAGGCTCTTCTTTTTTCGGGATACTGAATGGTGGGGAGTCCCTTTGGATTGAAAAGGTTCCTAAAAAAATGCCGAAGCGTAATCCTCATTCCCTGGAGAATCGCCAATAGATAAATTCGCTGCTGGACGGGTAGTTGATATTTCCTCGTTGTACTCATGATAGTTCCCCGATTTGCTGAGCTATTTCCTTGATTCGTAGAGAACTCACGGGCTTTCTGTCGCTCATTTGAGAGAGCCCCCAGGCCACTTGATGTCCGTCTCGCGCCAAGAACTGCTTCGGCACACTGGCCTGCAGCTTCTGTGCTTTTTCTTGAGTATTGATGAGTGTTCCTGACTTCTCATAAGCACTCACATTCGGCAAAATCCAATCGCACTTTTCAACAAAAGCACTTTGGCTAGTCGCGTGCAGTGCCACTCGAGTCGTGTTGGGAGTCGCCAATAATAAACTCGCTAAGCCTGGCATTTCGTATCCCTCAAGCCCCAAAACCAATAAACGATTAAAGCGATTTGCTTTCAATTTCTCCACTGCCTGAGCCATTCCCATCCAGCTCACATTTAACTTCTTCATCACTTTTTCAAATCCCCGAGCATTGGGCGTAAGATCTCGATGTTTTAAAATCCCATCAAAAGGCTGGGTTTCAGAGACCACACTCTCATCCACAACCCACGTAAATTCTTTTACTCCCAGAGATGATAAAGTACTCACCAAATCTGCGATTTCTTCATTGGTCAGCTGGGTAGAAATCGCGACCAAAACCGAGTCTGACTTTTCACTGATTTCCTGCCCCAAAGACTGAAAGGCCCCATGCCACGTTTGTTCCGTCCAAGCTCCATCGACCAATCTTTTGGGTTGGGAAATTCGATTTTCATCATGCACGTAATGAAAATCCCATCGTCCCCTATCGCAAATCCAACTTTTATTCACTTCTGGATTTCGTCGTGGCTCCACTCGGTAGAGTTTCTGCGTTTGGGGATTTTTAGACACCACCGTATTGCACCCATGGGCACACAAAGTACAAACCGTTTTGGTTTTATCTAAAAACCACACGCGTTGTTTGAAACGAAAATCTTTTGCAGTCAGCGCTCCTACCGGACAAATATCGGCGAGGTTACCTGTGTAATCATTTTGAAGGGGCTTCTGATCAACTGTCCCTAAAACAGCTCGGTCGCCCCGATTAAAAATCCCCAATTCATTTGTTTTAGTGACTTCCGCAGTAAACCGAACACATCGGCTGCATAAAATACACCGTTCCGAATCAAGTACGATGGTGCCGATATCCTGAACCTTAGGCTTGTGAACTTTTTCATAGTCCATTCGACTTTCATACAAGCCATAATCGGCATAAAAATCCTGCAATTTACATTCGCCTGCTTTGTCGCAGATAGGGCAATCTAGAGGGTGATTAATTAAATGGAGTTCCAAAACACTTTTCACCGTTTCTTTAACTTTGTCTGTTTTGGTTTTTACTACCATTCCCTCCGTTGCTGGCGTGTTGCAGGAAATCTGAAGGCGCGGATTTTTTTCAATCTCCACCATGCACATGCGACAAACCCCAGCCACTGAAAGATCGGGGTGATAGCAATAGTGCGGAATTTCAATTCCAGCCATTGCAGCTGCCGTAAACACACTGGTACCCGCGGGAACTTCTATCAATTGGTCATTAATCGTTAATTTGACTGTTTTGTCACTCATGCGCTTGCCTCAGCACTATCTTTTAAATGAGACTTAATTTCGTCTGGAAATTTTTTAAGAAACCCTAATACGGGCATCGCTGCTGCATCCGATAAAGCACAAATAGTAGTGCCCATCATGCTTCTTGCTGTTTTCTGAAGATCGTCAAAATCTTTTGTTCTGCCCTTCCCGTGTTCAATCGCAAGCATCATTTTATAAAGCCAACCTGTTCCCTCTCGACAAGGAGTGCACTGTCCACAGGATTCATCCCAATAAAATTCGGTGAGCCTTTCCAATAAAGTGAGTAAAGAAAAATGTTCAGGAATGACAATAATACCCCCCGACCCCAGAAACGTTCCAAATTTAGTCATGGAATCATAATCCAACGTCGCTTCTTTCACTTCACTGGGAGTTAAAGGAGGAGTGGAACTTCCGCCAGGGATCACAGCTTTTAGCTTTGCGCCGTCTTTCATTCCGCCACCGTAATGTTCAATGAAATCAGTGAGCGGTATTCCCATTTCTTCTTCATATACTCCGGGACGATTCACCCATCCACTTAAACAAAAAAGACGAGTTCCCTTAGCTGTTCCAACTCCATATTGAGAATAAGCTTCCCCGCCATTGGTGATAATCCAGGGGATCGTCGCCAGTGTTTCCACGTTATTGACGACCGTGGGACAACTTAAAAATCCTGAAACAGCTGGAAAGGGGGGCTTTAACTTGGGTTGTCCTTTTTTTCCCTCAAGCGAAGAAATCAATCCAGTTTCCTCCCCACAAATATAAGCTCCTGCGCCTCGGTGAAGGACTAAATCTAATGAATGGTTGGACCCAAAAATGTTTTTTCCCAAATAACCTTTTTGATAAGCTTCTTCAATTGCACGCTCAACAACTCTTGCGGCTTCAGCATACTCACCCCGAATATAAATATAGCTCTTATGGCATCTGACGGCATAAGCAGAAATGATAATTCCCTCAATCAACAAGTGAGGATTTTTTTCTAAGATCACTCGATCTTTGAAAGTGCCAGGCTCGGACTCATCTGCATTACAAAGTAAATAAATAGGTTTGCCAGAGTTAAAGGGAACAAAACTCCATTTCTGTCCAGTCGGAAATCCAGCTCCTCCTCTTCCCCTGAGGCCACTTTTTTTCACTTCCTCAATCACTCCATCTTGGGTCATTCCCAATGCTTTTTTCGCAGCTTGATATCCCCCTTGGGCTTCGTAAGTTTGAATCTGGAAAAGATTCGGAGTTTCAATATTTTTAGTTAAAATTCTGCGCTCTGGAGTCAGAATTTTCATGTCTGCCTCCCTGGTTGAACTTGTTCCCCATTTTTTAATTTACGAATAATCTCTCGAAAGATTTCTGGAGTTAGTTTTTCGTAATAATCTTCGTTGATCTGAACAACGGGTGCTGTATCACAAGACCCCAAACACTGTACGGGCATTAAACTAAATCGTTTATCCGAGCTCAGTTCCATGGATTTCTTGATTCCCAATTCCTCTTCAATCACTTTCAGCAAAGCATCGCTCCCCATCATGCAGCAAGTAAGATTGCCACACACTTGAAGGCAATGATCTCCCATGTCCTGTTTTTTTAACATCACGTAAAAACTAGCGACTTCTCGAACGTGTCGGGGGCAAAGATCTAAAAGCCCTGCTACATAATCCATAATCTCCGGAGTTAAGTAGCCCCATTGCTCCTGAGCCATTCTCAAAACTGGAAGCAAAGCCGAAGCTTTGATTTCATATCGAGAAAACAGGGTTTCAAGTTTTGTTTGCCGGTCAGGCGTAAACTTTAACTCGGTCATCGATCAAGCTCCCCAGCAACGATGTTAATGCTTCCCAAAGTAGCCACTGCGTCAGAGACGGTTTGGCCAATACACATTTCTGGAAACGCTTGATAAATGGCAAAACAAGGTGGCCGACATCTCACTCGATAAGGTCGTCCCTGCTCATCAGACACTACAAAAAAACCTAATTCGCCATTAGCTGCTTCTGTGTATGAATAAACTTCACCTTTAGGCGGCTTGATCCCGTGCATGATTAATTTAAAATGAGCCATCAATCCTTCAATACTTCCATAAACTTGATCTTTAGGCGGAAGAGTAATCGACCAGTCATCCACATTCACAGGACCTTCCGGAAGATTGTCTAATGCTTGCTTTAGAATTTTTAAACTTTCTCTCATTTCAGCCATTCGGACTAAATACCGAGCATAGGTATCCCCGGCCGTATCGGTGATCACTTTGAAATCAAATTTGTCATAGTCATAATAAGGATGCACTTTTCTTACGTCATAAGTGTTTCCGGTAGCTCGAAGACAGGGGCCAGTGAAACCATAATCTAGAGCTCTTGCTTCTGAAATAACGCCCACGCCCCGAGTTCTATCGATCCAAATTCTATTCGTAGTCAGAAGTCCTTCGACATCGTCCAGAGTGCGAGGAAGATTATCGATAATCTTGCGGCACCATTCCACCCAGCCATCTGGCAAATCTGCCATCAATCCACCCACTCGAGTGTAACTCGTTGTGAGTCTTGCTCCGCAAGCTGCTTCAAAAAGATCATAAATATTCTCACGCTCTCGGAAAAAATACCAAAAACAAGTGAGCGCTCCTAAATCCACGGCATTCGCACCGATACACACTAAGTGATCAATAATGCGCGATAACTCAGCCATGATCACCCGTATCCTCTGGCATCTCTTGGTCACTTCTATTCCTAACAATTTTTCCACTGCCATGACGTAGCCGACATTGTTCATCATGGCTGAGACGTAATTCAGTCGATCGGTAAAGGGAATAACCTGGTTCCAAGAATGCGTTTCCGCCATTTTTTCAAAACAGCGATGCAGGTATCCGATTTCTAATTTCATATCTCGGATAATTTCGCCTTCCAATTTTACTAAAATACGAAGAGTTCCATGGGTCGCAGGATGCGAAGGCCCTAAGTTCAATTGTAAAAAATCATCAGTGTTTGAAAAGGCGTTCATGGCTATATCCCCAGTGAAGTACTTGCTTTTCGAAGCTGCTGATAACCATCTGAAGGATAATCTTTCCTCAGGGGGTGCCCTTCAAATTCGTTATGACAAAGAATTCGAGTTAAGTGCGGATGTCCTAAAAAATTGATCCCAAAAAGATCCCACGCTTCTCGTTCAAACCAATTAGCAGAACTGTACAAGTCATGCACTGAATCGACTTGTGGATTCTCTTCTTTTAAAAACACTTTTAGACGAACTCGGCGTTTTTGGGAAAGAGAATACAAATTATAAATCACAGCAAATCGCTCTAAGGGCGCTGGCTCAAACTTTGAGTAGTCCATCGCAAAAATATCTAGCAACATTTCAAAATTAAGCTTTTCTTTTAAGAAACTGATTGCCTGCCGAATAGAACTGGGTGAAAGCACGACCGTTAAATCGCCTCGATGGTCCTGAACTTCTAGAATGTTGCTCGAAAAGTGTTTAGAAAACTCGGGGAGTTTATTTTCGATTAAGTTTGTGTCGATCTCGGGCACGAACTATCCCTCCCTTAGTAATTTTTTCCTGCAATTTCATCATTCCGTAAATAATCCCCTCAGGGGTAGGAGGACACCCGGGCACATAAACATCGACGGGCACTATTTCATCAATGCCTTGCATGACATGGTAGGCTCGGTAGAAGCCTCCCGAAGAAGCACAAACTCCGACCGCAATCACCCATTTGGGCTCCAACATTTGATCATAAATTTCTCGAAGGATAGGGCCCATTTTTTCAACGACCGTCCCAAGTACAAGCAGACAATCACTTTGCCTAGGACTGAATCGAACAACTTCAGCACCAAATCGAGAAATATCGTAATGACTCGAAACAGTTGCCATGTACTCAATAGCACAACAGGCAGTACCAAAAGGCAGGGGCCATAAAGAATTCTTTCGACTCCAATTAACGAAATCTTCGAGCCGAGTCGTAAAAGCAATGTTTCTAGACTCCGCTTCAACGGGGGATAAAACCGAGGGTTGATTAGAGCTTAAACCAGACGTCATTTTTGATCCTCAGATTGCCCTATAGAATGACGCTAAGAACCTAAAATAGCAAGTCAATTGGGGGATTTGAGACTGGAAAGTCGAACTTGTCCCGGAAGGTACATTAAGGGATCAACCGCCATTCGTTTATGACGAATTTCAAAGTGCAAATGAGCGCTCGTGGCACGCCCCGTCATCCCTACTTTTCCAATGATTTTTCCGCGATCGACAAAATCCCCTGGTCTAACTCCGATACGAGATAGGTGAGCATAGACGGTCGCGAAACTTGGAGAGTGGCGAATAATCACCATATTGCCATAGCCAGAAATTCGATTTTCGGCGTAGATCACTTTACCCGCTCGAGCCGCTTTCACCGGAGTGCCGCTGGAAGCAGCAATGTCAATTCCTTCATGTTGACGTCCCCAACGTTCTCCAAAAGACGAACTGATGGGCTTCCCTCCCGCAATAGGCCAAGAGAATCGAGCTTGTTCTAACTCATAGGCCAGAGGCTCCCCTCTCAACGAAGAAGGGGACCGAGCGACTACATCTGATTGGGCTTTTTTAACAGGCGTTCTGACCGTCGTGTGATGAACCGCTCTGGAACGAACGACTCTCCAGCTTCCACACGCTGGCAGCAACACTAAACTTAATAGAAGAAGACTAGCTCTCAACATAAACCTCTTAAGGCGAGAGCGTCCTACCCTCTTTCTATCAAATCCGTTTTGTTCACACTTATCGGTCTTTTGGAAATTAAGACCAAGGAGCAGATCATGAGATTTTCAGCACATTGTGACCAATAACGTCAGCTCCAATTAAGCTGGCAGAACCTGCGCTGTATTCTCACCTCAAAAATGAAAAGTGTATTCAGCTAGAGGTGGATCCTCTTTTGCTCTAGGAGAACGTACCCCAAATTGGAGGGGGCTAATCGTGAGATTGAAACCGCTGAACGTTTTATGGAGTGCCTTG
>JBJSXY010000414.1:0-11841 GCA_046086625.1 Pseudomonadota bacterium
TTTCATCGAAGTAAATCTAGAAGCCAGTGTTCTCGTTTCAAGCAATACCGAGCGGTCACTTCCTGGAGAAATTTTGGCTCTCTCCCCCAATGGAGCTATCCTGCGATCCGATACTAACTCGGCCATTGGTGAATCGCTCCAGCTAACCCTTAAGTCTGAACAGCCAATCAACTTAAGGGGAAACGTAAAAAATTATCTGAAATGGAATGATACGAAAAAAGTTTTTTTGGTGAAGTTTGAAAACTTAAACCAGCCTCAAACCGATACCCTTCAGCAAATCATGGGATACTTTACTCGATTAAAAAAGGCTGGCGTTCAACTGGGAACATGACAAACAGAAATCGCATTCTATTTTTTTCCTCTGGACTCGCTCCCGAATATGGAGGAGCCGCTATCTCTGAAGCCTCGCTCTGTAAATCTTTATCGGATCAAGTGGACGTTCAAGTGGCTTGCCGCGAAGACAGATGGAACCGAAAATTTATTCGAGATTTTAGCTTAAAGAATCCCAGTGAGTATTCTCCAAAAGATTTTTACTCGTGTTGGCGAGATGCGAACCATGCCATTCGAAGCTGGTTTGAAGGGGTTTCGGTTGTTCATCTGAATGGACATTGGCGCTGGGAATACTATTTCATTTCAAAAATTTGTCAGGAACTTAGCATTCCCTATGTGCTTCATCCCCGCGGGATGATGTTGGTAGCTGGAAGAAAAGTTCAACTTAAGAAAGTCTTTAACCATCTTATTGGCCAGGGCATTGCTCAAAATGCACACAAAGTAATCGCTCTCAGCCATTTTGAAATTGAACAATTAAAACCCTATGACTTAAGTGATGAACAAGTAGTGGTCATTCCCAATGGGGTTTGCGGAGCTAAAGAAACAGAGCAGCCTCATGAGGCCTCGTCACTCTCTGATCATTTTCTCTACTTCGGTAGATTAGAACACCGAAAGAATCTTTTGTTTCTCCTTGAGGCCTACTCCAAATATCGGCAGCTGGGTGGAAATAAAAAGCTTCGTTTGAAGGGGCCAACGGAGCATGGATATGAGCAACTGATCTTAAAAAAGATCGAAGAGCTTCAATTAGGACATCACATTTCAATTTTAGCTCCAACCTATGGTCAAGATAAATGGAGGCATCTAAATCAAGCGATTGCAGTTATCTACCCTTGTTTGGACGAACCTTTTGGCAGAGTTCCGTTTGAAACCCTTTTATCCGGGGGATTTCCTATTGTCCCCAGTGAAAGCGGAGGAGCAGAGTACTTAAAATCTATTCTTCCCGATTCGATTTATCCGACGGATCAAATTAACTCCCTTGCGGAGCGAATGATTTGGTCTGAGAAAATATCCTTAGAAATTAGAGATTCAATTTTAAAGAAGGCACGCCAGTGGGTTTTAAACCAGCTCGACTGGTCAAAAATTTCTAATCAAATTTTGAATGTGTATGAAAGTGCGATGCAAGAAAGACCGAGCTCTAAGCGGCTACTGAGCCCTCTTTTCGAATCTTATCCGTAGCGGCCTTTTCAAGGGAGTAACTCCTGCCAACCTTCCAGGCAAAGTAGGCCGTTCCCCATAAACAAAGAGCACCAAAAATAAGCGATACGAGCGAACCAAAAGTTTCAACTAGAATTGGTTGGATAAAACATGAAATCGGAGTGGCCGACATAAAGAGCATTCTAAGACAAGCATTCACCCCGCCCATTCGAGATTTTGGGACGTTAGTTTGGCGAATATAAAAGGTTCCTGAAGAAAAGATAGAGCTCCCCATTTTTGAAACAGCCATGAGTGAAGCCAAAACTAAAGGCGAATCAAAAAACAAGATCGAAAGACTAGTGAAACCAGAGAGCCAAATCGTTCCCCCCACAAATGAACCTGTAAACCCAAACTTTTTGTAAAGGGGTCCCGACATCAAAAGGCCTAAAAACCCAAATCCTTGAAAAACTGAAATGATTAAACCAAATTGATCCGCACTAAAGTTTTTCAAGATAGAAAAGTAATGAGTAATGGTGGGCTGATTGTAACCCACGGATGAAAAGTTCCACAAAAACATCATTAAAACAAACGGTCGAAAGATAGAAGACTTCCATACGAATTGAAAACTTTCTGTGAAATTGTTAGCAATATCTCCTAGGGTTATCTTTCTCCAATTTCCCGAGATCCTTTCTTCGCCTAAGAGCTCGTCCAGATTCTTCAACTTCATGACAAAATAAAGAGTCGCCGAAAAACTTAGAATGTTTAAGCCGATACAAGAAGTAAGGCCGACGCTCGCCATAACGATTCCTGCTACCATAGGCCCCACAATTTGCACTAAGCGCTGCGCAGATAAAAACCAGGAATTGGCTTCGGATAAATCCTGCTCTGATACCAAAGAAGGAATCAATTGAAAGGTTGCGATCGTTTCAAAAAAAATCATCAGGGTTTTAGCTGTGAAGACCGCTAAAAGCAGAGGCCAAAGCGCCTTTGCTGAAAAAAATTCATAAATAAGTAAAAGGACCAAACAAAGGACTTGTCCGATATCAGAATAAATTAAAATTTTTCTTTTGTTGAAGTTATCAACGAGATATCCCGTAAAGGGCGCCATCAAAAAAAATGGCAAGTGAAGAGCAACGGTGGCAGCGGCCAGAGCATAGACCGACCCTGTTTTTTGAGCCACATAAACGGGAATAGCTACGTCAAAAATATTGCTGCCCAGAAGGGAAATCGTGCTTGCGGAGAGAAAGGATCGAAAAACCCGATTTTTTTTCCAAAACTGGCCTGGTTTTTTTAAGGTCATGGACTTCGATTCTTAGGAGTAAGAGGTCAGAAACATCTTTAATTCTAGCAAGATATTCAGTTTTTTGGCAGGTCTCTGTTGCGATGCGGCGCGTTTGATTCTGCGCCTTGCTATGTGCCCGTTAATCTTAGCTCTTTAACCCGAAAGCCCATTTACTTCATGCCTTGCAGCATATAGGTTTTGGGCCATGATGCAATCGGTGTCCTTTCCGCTTAAAGCGGGAAAATTAAGCGAAGTTTTAAATGCTTCTCTGGTGGGAGATGCAGACGCGTCTATCGAGCGCTTGTCTTCTTTAAAAGATGCCCGTCCAGGCAGCCTCGCCTTTTTTTCAAATCCAAAACTTCGTCCCCAACTAAATGACTTAGAAGCAGGTGTCGTGATTCTCACCAACCGCAGTTCTGTGATCCCCGGTTCTGCCCTTACTTTTTTGATTGTGGAAGAGCCTAAACAAGCCTTCGCACAGATTGCTAAAAACTTAATGCCGCCTTCCCCGTGGAAAGGAATTTCAAACGAAGCCAGAATTCATCCTACCGCTAAAATTTCTGAAGGGGTTACGATTGGATCAGGCACTATTATTTGTGAAAATGTCGTCATTGGAAAAGGAACGGTGATTTACCCGTCTGTGTACATAGGTCCTGACGTTGTTATTGGCAGCCATTGTGAGATTCACCCTTTTGTAACTCTTTTATGCCGCGTGGAAATGGGTCATAGAGTTCGTGTTTTCTCTGGAACAGTTATTGGTTCGGAAGGATTTGGATTTTTAGAAGGAGATAGTGGTTTTACTGAGATGCCACAAATTGGTGGAGTAACGATTGAAGATGACGTTCGAATCGGAGCCAAATGTACCATTGATCGGAGCACTCTTGGAAATACGCTCATTGGGCGGGGAACCAAGATTGATGATCAGGTTCATATCGGTCACAATTGCCAGATTGGGAAAAACTGTATTCTCTGTGCACAAGTTGGCCTGGCAGGTTCTTCAATCCTTAAAGATGGAGTCATTTTAGGGGGACAGGTAGGCGTTGCTGGACACCTCACCATCCACGAAAATGTTATTTGTGGAGGTCAGACGGGCGTGACTCGGGATCTAGAAGCAAATCAAAAGTATTTTCAATGTCCGGCCACTCCGCTGACTGAAGCGCTTCGTACTTATCAGTTTTCAAAAAAGCTTCCAGAGTTGGCAAAGAGATTGCGAAAAATCGAGGAACGATTAAATGACTGAGACCTTGATCCATTCTACAGCGATTATTCATCCCAAAGTTCAACTGGGTCATGGAGTGCGCATAGGAGCCTACTCTGTAATTGGTGAAGGGGTTAGCATTGGCGATCATTGTGAAATTCAAGAGCACGTGTCCATTCGGGGAATTACCAACCTTGGTAAAAGCGTGAGAGTGTTTCCTTTTGCTGTCATTGGTTCAGAGCCTCAGCACCTTCAGTATCAACAAGAGTCTACAGAAACTGAAATTGGCGATCGGACCGTTATTCGAGAGTCAGTGACCATTCATCGAGGAACAGCCAAGGGTTCTGGTAAAACTGTCATCGGCTCGGATTGTTACTTGATGGCCTATGCCCATGTTGCTCACGATTGCGAAGTTGGATCTCATGTTATCCTCTGCAACTCTGTTCAGCTCGCAGGTCATGTAGTGGTTGAAGATTATGCCAATATCGGGGGGTTGAGCGGGGTTGTGCAGTTTTGCCGAGTTGGAAAGTTTTGTTACATAGGGGGAGGGACTTTGCTGCGAAAAGATCTGCCTCCTTATTTAATTGGTAAGGGAAATGATTTTGAAGTCCAGGGGATAAATGCTGTTGGCTTAAGTAGACGAGGCGTTACCGACGAAACCATTCATAAATTAAAAAGCCTTTATAAAATGTTTTACCTCCAAAACCTAACAGCTTCTGCAGCAATAGAAAAAGCAGTGATTGAGCTGGGTCATTTACCAGAGGTGAAACACTTTATTGATTTTGTTCAAAATTCCAAAGTGGGGTTTGTAAGGTAGTGGTGGAAAAGAAGTTACAAGTTGGACTAGTGGGCCTAGGAAAAATGGGAAGTTATCATCTCGATAAGCTGCTTCGTCATCCCGACGTTGAGTTACTAGGTATTTACGATAAAGATCAGACTCGTTCGGCCCAAGTAGCGACAGATTTTGGACTGAAAGTTTTTTCTACGCCTGAAGAACTTTTTTTCGAAGTCGATGCTGTTTTTATTGCAAGTCCCACCCGCACGCACTTTGAACTTGGACTAAAAGCACTAAACAATGACTTACATGTATTTATCGAAAAGCCTATTTGCGATCGAGTTGAGTTAGCTGCGGAATTAGTTAGGGTAGCCGATGAAAAAAAACTAATTTTTCAGACGGGTTTTGTTGAGCGCTATCGTTGGTTTTCCTTAGTAAAACAACTTCCCGGCATGTTTAAACAGAAGCCGCTCCTAATTTCTACGGAAAGAAATTCGGTGGTTCCATCAAGAGAAAAAGGGATGGATGTAATTACCGATCTGATGATTCACGACATTGATTTAGTTCTTTGGATGGTCCAGGAACCTCCGGTTTCCATTTTTGCCGAGGGTGGATCAGCGGGTCAAACCGATATTGATTTGGCTCAGGTTCGGTTGGAGTTTCCGTCGGGTACAGTGGCCTATTTGAAGGCCAGTTGGGTAGCTTCGGAACGCCACCGGGAAACCCAACTATTCTGGAATGATCGAATTATCAATTGTGATTTATTATCGGGCACAGCCGAGGTTTTAGAAACGGGAAGCGATCGCCCGATAGATAGACAGACCTATCCCTTGATTCAAACGGACTCTTTAACCGAACAAGTGAATGCTTTCGTGAAATCGGTAAAACGGATCGCTCCCATTGCAGTGAGTGGAACAGAAGGCTTGAGAGCTTTAGAGGTTTCCGAGGCGATTAAGCAGAAAATAAGAGAAAAACAATCTGAAAAAATACGTATTTCTCCGCTAGAGAAAAAATTCCTTTCTCGTTATTGGGGGGAACATGTCAACTAGTGTCTTTCTAATTGCTGGAGAAGCGTCTGCAGATCTAGCGGGAGCCAACCTTGTTCGTGAATTAAAAAGACTTTTACCTAACTCTACTTTTTTCGGTGTTGGCGGGAAAAAGCTTATCGAGCAAGGCATGGAAGTGGTGGTTCCGTCAGAATCTCTCAACGTTGTTGGTTTCTCTGATTGGTGGGATAGAGCTAAAGACGTTGTTCTTGCCTATCGAAAAATTTTAAAGGTCATCGAACAACGAAAACCCGACATTGCAGTCCTCATCGATTTACCGGATTTCAATCTCCGGGTGGCCAAAAAGCTTAAAAAGTTGGGGGTTCCGGTTGTTTATTACGTGTCCCCTCAAATCTGGGCGTGGAGAAAAAACCGAATTAAGCTCATTAAAGAATTAGTGGATGAAATGCTCGTGGTGTTTCCATTTGAAAAGGAAATTTACGAAAAAGCGGGTGTTCCAGTAACTTTCGTCGGGCATCCTTTGGTTGAACTCCTTCACCCAAGAAGAAGATATCGAGATCAGGCTGTGATAGAAAAAGAGCCACGAATCGCTTTAATGCCGGGAAGTCGAAAAAGTGAAATTCGTCATCACGCTCCCATTCTGCGGGAGCTGATGAAAGTCATTAAGAAAGAATATCCTGCAGCTCAAATCCGCGTTCCTATAGCTAACACGTTATCCGTCCCTTGGGTAACCGACAAACTCGGACTCAAGCCCAACGAAGTATCTCAAGATAGTTGGGACACACTTGAGTGGGCAGACGTGGCCGTGGTTGCGAGTGGAACCGCTACTTTAGAGACAGCTCTGATTGGCACGCCCTTTTGTCTGTTTTACAAAGTAAGTCCGTCGTCTTCTTGGATTTTTAAAAAATTTGTTAAATATCAGGGCTTCATTGGTATGCCCAACATCTTGTTGGGTCGTCAGGTAGTGAAAGAATGTTTCCAAGAGGATGCCTCTGCGGCGAAACTATTTTCTGAAGTGAAGTTCATGATTAACAGCGGTCTTTCTCGATTGAATATGGCTTCTTCGCTTCTCAGCTGTAGGCAGCTCCTGGGGGAAAAGGGGGACCGAACACGAGCGGCCTCACGAGTCATTGAGAACTTAAAAAAAAGCCGGTCGAGCGCAAATCAAGGTTCCTATGGCTCAGCTCGTCCGTGATTTCCTTTATATTATTTTACTGCCGCTTTCCTGGCTTTATTCGCTCGGAGTTTTTGTTTCACTTAAGGCAAAGCGAATAAGAGATCCGGGTTTTCCAGTTATTTCAGTTGGCAACATTCATTCAGGAGGGACTGGCAAGACACCGATTGTGATTCAATTAGCCAATTATTTTAAAGACAGAAAAGTGGTGATCTTATCCCGTGGCTACAAAAGCCAATCAACAAAAAGAGGCGCCAAATTAGATAGGCAATCGCTCGATGGGCCCCGTAGGTTTGGAGATGAGCCGTGGATGATTAGCCAATACACTCCCTGTGATTTGTTTGTGGGGGCCGACCGTTTTAAGGTCATTAAACAATTTAATATTGCTTCTGATTATGGGCTTGCGATTCTCGATGATGGTTATCAGCATGTCCAACTAGGGAGGAGTGTAAATCTACTCATTCTTCCGGGAGATGAAAATCCTTGGGAAGCAGCCTGTTTACCGTTGGGAAGTCTCAGGGAGAGTTTCTCTGCGATAAAGCGTGCGACTCACATCGTGATCACCTGTTCCGATCCTGCTTCCACTTGGGTTCAGGATTGGAGAGAGATCGCTTTCCAAATTTCCCCAAGCATTTTTTATTGCACAGCAAAACGAAGAATTACTTTTATTCGAGATGGAAATGGCAAACGAGTTGATTCGAGTCAGGGGCCTTTTGGAGTGTTTTGTGGAATTGGCCGACCAAAAAGGTTTTTGGACGATCTCAGCGCTTGGGCTCCGATGAACCTTTCTAAAACATTTCCTGATCACTATGGTTATTCCTTCGAGGAGGTTTGCGAGCTAGTTAAAAAGGCCAAGGAGTATTCGATTCAAGCGTTTGTTACTACGGCTAAAGATTTTTATAAGGTGTCCCACTTTTTTAAAGAGCTCCAATTTCCTCTTCTGATTGCCGAGATGGAGTATGAACTTCCCGATGAGTTTTGGTTAAATCTGAACGACAGAATAGAGCGGGCATGTTGAAGTTTGTTTTTATTCCTTGTTCATGGATTCTAAATCATTTTCCAGTGCGTTTGAAATTAGCTTTGGGGTACTGTTTAGGAAGCTTCGTTTATTATTTTGTTCCCTTTCGTCGCTCCATTGTGATCCAAAATCTTTCTCATGCATTTGCTTCGGAGAAATCGGCCAAAGAAATTCGAGAAATCGCAAGGCGGAATTATGTGCACTATGCGCTTGTTCTTTTGGAGTGGATAGAATCGTTTCTTTGGACTGCCGGGGATTTTAGAAAAAAGACCGACCTGTTCTGGGAGCCCGTCCAGAACCAAATGGAATTAGAACAGGGGGGAATTCTTTTAACGAGTCATCTGGGAAATTGGGAGTTTGCAATCCAATCAGCTTCTGCTCATGGAATGCCCTGCGACATCATCGTCAAGAGACAGCAAAATCAACGAGTCCAGCAGTTTCTTACTTGGTTTCGTACCCGTTTTGGAGCTAGCGTGATTTTTGAATCTGGAACGATCAAAAACATTTTTGAATCGCTCGCAAAACACCGCTTTGTGGTTTTTGTTTTGGATCAATTCATGGGGCCCCCTATCGGTTTACCAGTAAAATTCTTTGGTCAGGAGGCTGGGACGGCGGCAGGACTTGCTCTTATAACTGAAAAAAGTAAAAATCTACTTTTCACGGCTTATAGTTACCGCGGGGATAATGGAAAGATACAAGTTCATATCGAAAAACTTGATGAACCCGCCGAAACAGCGGATACCCGAGAAGCTCGTCTTTATGAAAAGACCCAGTGGTACAACGATATTATTGAGAAACAAGTGAGAAAGCACCCGGAACAATGGTTATGGCTCCACAAACGGTGGAAGCCCTTTCAAGGACAGTCTCGCTGGCAATTCAAACCAGCACTCTTGATGTTTTTTTTCGGGCTTTTTTTGGTAAATTGCTCATCGCAGAAAACGACTGCCACTCCTACTGGAATTGACATACCCGCGGACCCCACTATTTCCATTCCCCTCTATGGCCAAGAGGATTCCACTGAAAAACGGCCAAAAAAGCCTTTGCCTAAAGCACCCCTGCCCAAAAAAATTATCAAACCAGTTTTTTCTATAGTGCCAGTTGATAAAGTACCTTTCGAAGTCGGCGAGAGAATGGTGATTGATTTAACTTGGTTGTCTTTGCCGGCTGGCAAAGGAGTGCTGGAGGTGAGAGAAGGTCCTCAAATCCAGGGTCGCCCAACTTACCATCTCTGGGGGAATGTTCTTTCCTCTAAGATGGTGGATACGATTTATCATGTCGATAATACGATAGAGTCTTTCATCGATCGGCTAGGTTTTATTCCCTATAAGTTTCTTTTATCTATGTTCGAAACAGCTCAGAAAAAGGAAACTCGAGTTGTCTTTGATCACCCAAATGAAAGAGCGTTATATTGGTCGAAACGGATCTCTCAAAAATGGGGGGATCAAGATATTGATCGATCGGATTTTATGCCAGCCCAATCTCGCGATATGTTCAGCGCTTTATACTATGCTCGAGCTCTCGAATATGAGCTCAACAAAAAACAAACCTTTTCGATTTATGAGAATGGACAAAACTTTAGTGTGGAGCTCTTACCAATCGCACGAGAAATAGTAACGAGCGGAGCGGGCGTGTTTCAGTGTTGGAAAATTAAGGTGGACGTTAAGCTAAACAATGTGTTGCGTCCCACGGGAGATCTTTTCATGTGGCTGAGTGACGATTCAAAAAAATATTTAGTTCGGTTCGATGCCAAAGTGAAAATCGGTTCTTTGCTCGGAAGACTAGTCTCTTTAAGGGAACATGAATAATGTTAAAAAAGCACAAAAAAAGAGGGTTCATCATTGCCATTGATGGTCCAGCCGGCGCTGGAAAATCAACGATAAGTCGTTTATTAGCCGAAGAACTTGAGGGGATGCTTCTTGATACTGGAGCGATGTACCGAAGTGTCGCTTACTTTGGACTTAAAGCTGGGGCAAAAACGGATCGAGATTTTGCTATTACAGCGCGCGCTCTTACTTTTCAGCCGAGTCAAGATCGTCGGCATCTTTTGGTGAATGGGATCGATTTGGGATTAAAATTAAGAAGTCCAAAAGTTAGCGCTGCAGCTTCATCCGTGAGTCGTTTTAAATCCGTTCGAGATGCTTTGACTCGTCGGCAAAGATCCTTAGGGAAAAGTTGGAGCCGAAAGTTTCCAGTTGTCTTGGAGGGACGTGATATTGGAACTGTAGTGTTTCCTCAAGCTGAATATAAGTTCTATGTTACAGCGGATCCAAAAGTAAGAGCTATGCGAAGGTTTCGACAACTGCAAAAAGCGGGAACCAAAGTAAAGTTTTCTGAGATTCTCAAACAAAACCAGCATAGAGATGAGCAGGATTCAAACCGAAAACATGCGCCTTTAAAATGTGCACCGAATGCAGTCGTTGTAGACACTTCTAGAATGGGAATTGTTCAGGTTGTGAAATTTATGGCAGATCACGTGAGAGCTCATCGAGAGCTTGTTTAATTAAGGCCCTTCATCATCGTAATCGCGCTTCTTTTGTCCCAGGGCCTTCATGCTCTCAGCAGCGGCAGAGGACATTTTTTTGAGCTCCTCTTCATAAACCTGAAGAATTTTTTTCTCAATAGAAGCCCTTAGTTCGCTGTTGAGTGGATGAGCGATATCTCTGAAGGTTCCATCTTTTCTTTTTTTGCTTGGCATGGCGACAAACAGACCAGTGTTTCCATTGATTATTTTTAAATCTCGAACCACGAAGCAATTATCGAAGATGATAGTCACGTAGGCTTTTAGTTTGTCCTCATTAACGGGAAAAACTTTTACTTCGGTAATTTCCATGTTGTCTCCTTATGTCGTACTTCAAGTTGAAACTCGATGAAGCTAATACGTTTCTGCAAACACAATCCTACAATGGAGATCTCGGCACAATTTCTGTAATTCTTTAGAAGCTTCTAGTCTCTGACTTTTGTTTAAGTATATACCAAAGCAAGTGGAACCGGTTCCCGATAACGCTGAGTACAAAGGTTTAGATAATCTTAACAATTCTAAAGCACTAGCGATGGGATGGGATTCAGTTGAAACTAAAGATTCCAAATCATTTTTAGCCGACTTCAGGAACTGATTAAGAGCATCAAGATCCCAGTTAGCATTGATATCAAGAGGTGTCGAAGGACTAAAGGGCAAATCTTCCTCTCTAAACTTCTTAAACAATTCAGGGGTTGAACTGGCAAAGGGAAAAAGAACCAACAAAAAAAAGAGCTGATTTTTTAATTCGGCTGAAATGGGCACGGGCTTTCGAATTTCTCCTATTCCTGTTACCCAAGAGGCTGCTGGATTTAAAAAAAAGGGTACGTCAGCTCCCAGTCTGACAGCCATTTCTTCTGCTTCTTCTCGCGTGATTTCTTTTTGTTCGAAGAGATATCTAAGCACTGTGCCTACATTTGATGAAAATCCACCCAATCCGCTTCCTATGGGGATTTTTTTTTCGATATGCACCGATAATCCGTCTTTAGGTTTCCAGCCAAGGCCGCCTAGTACGAGCCTACCCACTAAGTTTTTTTCATTTTGAAGTAACGAAACAGATTTGAAAGGAGCCTCTGGGGACCAAGCACAACTCACACACGGTTTTTCTGATTTTTTAATAGTTATTTCGTCTGAAAAAGAGATGGGCCAAAAAAGGCTTTCTAAAAAGTGATAACCATCCGGTCTTCTGCCCACTATCCGTAGTCCCAAGTTCAGTTTTGCCGGTGCGGTTTGCATCACAAAAGATTTATCAGGTGCCCACTTGTTTGGCACCCAATCAAGACTCAGTTTAAGAATCGGGTTTCAGCTACTTACTGCATTCCCTTCAGCTACTTCTATCAAACCGCCTAGCAACTTATCAAACAACATCGAAAGAACCACAAAAAAACCTTTGGCTTTCAATTGTTTA
>JBJSXY010000415.1:0-2355 GCA_046086625.1 Pseudomonadota bacterium
AGCACATCAGGAGATCCGAGAGATCGCACGTGGTTATGGCCTTAACACGTTCGATATTATTTTTGAGCTTGTAGATTACGATGAAATAAATGAAGTGGCTGCGCTTGGCGGTTTTCCTAATCGATATCCCCACTGGCGATTTGGAATGGAGTATGACTATTTAAATAAGACATACACCTATGGGCTACAAAAGATTTACGAATTGGTTATCAATAATGACCCCTGTTATGCCTATTTGCAAAAAGGCAACGAAGTTGTTGATCAGAAATTGGTCATGGCACACGTCTATGGACATTGTGACTTTTTTAAGAACAACATGTGGTTCGCCAATACCAATCGGAAAATGCTAGATGAAATGGCAAATCATGCCACACGAATTAGAGAATTTCAGGATCGACTGGGCGTAGAAGCTGTAGAGAATTTCATTGATCAATGTCTTTCAATCGACAATCTAATCGACCAGTATTCTGTTTTTCAGAACACATCCAGATCTCCCAAATCCAGTTTATTGATTGGCGAAAATGAGTCAGAAAATTCAGCTGGACTGAGACGATTCCAGAACAAGGAATACTTGGAGAGTTTTGTAAATCCACGTTCATTTATCGAGGAGCAGGAAAAGAAAATAAGAGAAGGGCAAGACAAGCTCAAAAGATTTCCCATTAAACCAGAGAGAGACATTCTTGCTTTTCTAATTAACTATGCACCCCTCGAAGGCTGGCAACAGGAAATTCTCTCAATTGTAAGAGAAGAAGCCTATTATTTTGCCCCCCAAGCAGCCACGAAAATTATGAATGAGGGCTGGGCAAGTTATTGGCATTCAACCATCATGACTCAGCATGTGTTAAAAGATTCGGAAGTGATCGACTATGCAGATCATCACAGTGGCACTGTGAGCAGTCGTCCCGGCCAACTAAATCCCTACAAAATGGGCATTGAGTTGTTTCGAGACATAGAAGAGCGTTGGAACAAAGGGAAGTTTGGAAAGGAATATGAGGAGTGTGAAGATGCTAGTGTAAAAGCAAAGTGGGATAAGAAACTGGGTCTTGGAAGACAAAAGATCTTTGAAGTTAGACGACTCCATAACGATGTTACATTCCTCGACAGCTTTTTGAATGAAGAGTTTTGTGAGCAGCAGAAATTATTCACTTATGGGTTTAATCGTAGAACTGGACAATATGAAATAGTCGATAGGGATTGGCGGAAAGTGAAGAATCAGCTCTTGTTTTCGCTCTCAAACTTTGGTCAGCCTATTATTTTGGTTGAAGATGGAAACTTCCAAAATCGGGGAGAGCTACTTCTGTCTCACCAACATGAAGGTTTAGATCTTGAATATGATAAGGCCACTGAAACATTAAAAAACATTTATTCTATTTGGGGACGACCTGTCCATCTGACCACCAAATACAATTCTCAAGCAAAGTTGCTTAGTTTTGATGGGAAAGAAATTCATGAAAAAGATGCATGAACAAAAAGAGGAGCACGAATATGAACGCGGCTGATAACAGAGATAAGACAACGAGAAGAGTCATTTTGGGTGAGCTATCAGCGACTAAATACACGGTCTTATCTGATTGGCTTAAAAAAGATAATGTCATTATGGAATTTGCAAATGAGGCAGAGCGATTAATGGAGATGCTCTCCAAAGAGCGGTATCAACTGTGTATGGTCAATTGGTTGTTGGGAGGCATTGGTCCTTTTGAGCTAATTCGAAAGATACGCTCCAGCTCATTAAATCCTGATATCAGAGTCATGGTTATTTCTAGGCAAGTGCAGAAAATTAATATTCAAAACGCAATAAACGCGGGCGCCCATGATTTTTTAGCTGAGCCTTTTGAGAACGAAATTGTTTTGAAGCGCGTACTTTACCATCTAACCCCACAAAGTACGATGGATGCTTCCGAATATGAAGACCGCAAATTGATGAATGGGGATGATTTAGGGTTAATGAATCTTTTTCTTGAAGTGTGCGAAAAGCTAAGTCGTAGCGAACGGGGGACAGAACCCCATGCTTTGCATGAAGCGGTCAGCAAAATCAGCCAAATTATGGGGTCGAATCGAACCTCCTTGGTGGTTGCGGATGTAGGTCAATCTCAGGGGGTAGTTCTAGCCAGTAGTGACGATCCAAGTTTTCATAATTTTCCTATATCTTTGGATAAGTATCCCGAAATTCAGCACGTGGTATTCTCAGGGAAAGTGGTCCTAATTCCCGATGTAAATACCCATATGCTGACCCATGATATAAATAAGAACGTGAGAACTATTCCTATTGGTTCTTTGCTAGTCTTCCCAGTGAGGTATCAGAACGAAGTGATTGGAGTACTGACGATACGTCGTCCCAGAGCTAGCGAAGTTCCT
>JBJSXY010000416.1:0-6881 GCA_046086625.1 Pseudomonadota bacterium
ATAGATGGGAAGTCGATAAGGGGCTTTTTTGTCCGTTCGAGTAAATTGCTTTTTTGAAAGATCGCTCAAATCCTCATTCGGGAGAACTTGAAGTTGTACGAGTCGGAACGCAACGAGAGAAAAGAAAGTAAAAAAACATAGGTAAATGAGACCGAGTCTAACTTTCAGCCACTGGCTCATTTAATCATCCCATAGCGATAGACCTGACTCAGTTTGGGAGCTTCTAGATTTAGATCCTGGCTCAGCTTTTTGAGCCTTTGAGGAGAGCTGATTTTGGCCCACTGAATTCTTAAATCTTGCTCTGATTGTTTAGCTTCTTTTAGCTCGGTTTCCCGCTTTACGAAATCATAAGTGGCTCGAACATTTGCAGTGCGAATCCAGATCACACCCGCACTCATAACAAAAAGAAGTGCCGTCGAAACGGCGATTTCAAATTTTCTTGGATTCATAAGACTTGTGGAGAGAAAACTAACTTATTTAATTTTAGTTTCTTTGTTAGATTTTTTCAACGCATCGAAGTTTGGCGCTTCGCGAACGAGGATTTTGGGAGAGTTCTTCGGTTGAGGGCTCCACTGGTTTTTTCGTCAAAAGTTTGACTCTTGCCTCCTTAGAGCAAAGACAAATAAGCTCCTCACAAATGCAGCGCCCTGCTAATTGCTTGAAAACTCTTTTGACTAGGCGATCTTCTGTGGAATGAAAAGTAATTACGACTAGGCGTCCTCCGGGCTTAAGAAGTTCGATGAGTTGGGGGAGAGTATCTGAAATTTCCTCGAGCTCTCGATTAACTGCCATTCTTAGAGCCATAAAGGGGACAGTTGCAGGGTGAGTTTTTCCAGTACGTTTTCCTAAACAATCTGCCAAATCTTGAGTGGATTTAATTTGACCACTTCTAAAAGCTGCGAGGATTTTTCTAGCCAAATTCCGGGAATTTTTTAAGTCTGCATTGAAATAAAGAATATCGGCTAATTCATCTTCGTTTAATCGTTCCAATAAATCCTGCAAAGTAAGTCCCTGACTTTGGTCCATTCGCATGTCCAGAGGGCCAGGTTTTTGAAATGTAAACCCACGATCTTCAGAAATAAGCTGACGAGTGCTGACCCCTAGATCCAACAAGATTCCATTAAACAACATTGAACCAGCCAAAGCCGGGAACTCGGAAAACCGACGATGCTCTAGCTTTAGTCGGGGATCTTGCGCAAGGGCCCCTGCTTTTAAGTAGTTTTCAATTGCTGAAGAATCCCGGTCCACTGCCCAAACTTCTTTGGCGCCCCCTTGAATCAAAGCTTCGGTGTGTCCGCCCTCTCCAAAGGTTAGATCAGCATAAGTCCCACCGCTAAATAAGCCAATATAATCAGTAACTTCACTTAAAAATACGGATTTGTGTAGCCATTCCATAGATAAAAAATAACGCACAGCAAAAAAAATACTAAAGGTCTGTGACGCGGTGCCGATAAAAGCTGGGAGCGCGATAATGCGCTGCACAAAATAAGCACTTTGTGGATGGGTTTACCACTTTTTTGAGGAGAGAACCATGGCTATTAGTTTATTAAGCAATCAACCGGTCATTAATGCACGAAGACACATGGAAACCACTTCGCGTATGTTCGGCGAAGCCAGTGAGCGCTTAGCTTCTGGAAAAAGAATCAATAAATCGGGAGACGATGCTGCGGGATTAGCGATTTCCCAAGTGATGGAAGGAAGAATTCGGAGTATGCAGCAAGCTCGACGAAATGCTCAGGAAGCTCTATCGCTGATGCAAGTTGCTGAAGGTGGCATGAACGAAGTCGGTAATCTTTTAGTGAGATTGAGAGAGTTAGCCATTCAAGCTGCTAGCGATACTATCGGTGAAAAAGAGCGGTCTATGCTTGAATTGGAAAATGATCAAATCAAAGCTGAAATCGATCGTCTGGCTAACTCAACGGAATACTTCGGTACTTCCCTATTGAATGGTCAAGGTAAAGAATTCACTTTCCAAATTGGGCCTGATAACAATGAAGCTAATCGAGTTGAATATTCAACAGCTAAACTCGACTTAAGAGCCTCTTCTTTAGGAGTAGATGGAATCAGTCTGTCGGATGCGAGTTCAGCATTGGACTCCTTAGGCCAAGTCGACGAAGCTATTTCTAAAATTAATGTACCTCGCGCTGAAGTGGGAGCAATGCAAACTCGATTTAACTCAATCGTGAATAACTTGTTTATTTACGAAGAGAACATGACTCAAGCCCGAGCTCGAATTGTTGATGCTGACATTGCTCAGGAGACTGCAAAAGCGGTACAGGCCGCAGTGCTTCAGAGAGCAGGGGCTGCTGTGATTGCACAAGCTAACACGATGCCAGCTCTTGCATTGAAGTTGCTAGACTAAGTGCAGTGGGTTTTTTCGTGGAATCTGCCGATACGAAAAGTGAGGAGAGCTTATGCCTCTGATCAATTCCGTGTACGGACTTCCAACTTACAATGTCGATAGGCTGTCTGAATCTGAGAGCAGGCAGCGTTCGCGTGATCGCAAAAAAGATAAAAAAGAAGAAAAGTCTCAGTCCACAGAAAGTGTATCCGAGGACAAGTCCCAAACAGAAGAAGTGGACTTGTCCTTGGAAAAACCAGAGCCGAGTCAAACCCTTGACACAGAAACTGTAGTAAAGCTTTTAGATGGACAATCCAAAAATCAAAATCAAATAGATAACGCCAGTTTAACTGCATCTACTCGATACGGGCATGTCAAAAACCTAACGAATTCGTCTAAATTCATTCGAGAAATTTAAAGTACTCCTCTTTGAAACATTTTAAAATTCGCTTATACTAAAGATAAGTTCATCTTCACTCCTAAACACCAGCTGACAATCATTTTTAGAAATTTGAATTTTGTGAGGCTTTGTGCCTGATCTCAGTGTAGATCAAAATCAAGCATCTGGTTTAAGTCCAGAGTTTGCTCGTGCTTATCAGGTATCTGTTCAGGCAGAGCGAAAACCGATTGAAGCGCTTGAGCAACAAAAAGAAAAGTTACTGGCTAAAGCGAATTTACTTAATGATTTAGTATCAAGAGCTGATGGCCTGCGCCAGATTTTGCCTGGTCTAGGAACTCCTTTTGCCATGCGGGAAATCCTCTTTAGTTCAGATGATCCAAAAGTTCTAACTGGATCGGCTGACAAAAGCATTGCTGAAATTGGAAAACATGATCTTGAAATCAGTCAACTGGCATCGGGCCCCAGTGCTCTAACGAACCGCTTCCCAGATCCCAATGAAACGCACATAGGAACGGGTTATCTTACATTTACCAACAAAGATGGGGATGCCCAGGAGATTTTTATCGATTACGACAACTCCACTCTTGAAGGAGTCGCGCAGTCAATCAATCAGGCAAAAATGGGAATTACTGCGTCTGTAGTCAATGATGTCAGTGATCCAGATAATAGCTACCGACTTCTCCTGTCATCATCTCAAGTAGGAGCTCAAAACGATGTGAACTATCCCGAATTCTATTTTTCGGGTGGAGAGGAAGATTTTTATATTTCGGAAAAAAAAGATGCAAACAACGCTGTTATTAAATATCGCGGGGTTCAGGTCGAAAGCCCGACAAATGAAATAAAGGATCTTATTCCTGGGGCCGTAATTAATCTCAAGGGAGTAACTGATCCCGGTAAGCCAATTACTATCACACTCGAACAAGATGTTCCTCAAACAACGGTAAAAGTGAAGGACCTTATCGAAAAGACCAATCAGATTTTGTCATTTATTCAGGAGCAGAACTCCATAGACGAAAAAACCGATACCAGCAGAACGCTGGGCGGTGATTACGCTCTTCGACTTGCGGAAGAGCGCATTCGTTCGGCTTTGAGGGAAAACTTCTTAGGGGCGCCAGGAAGAAACATTCAAGCGCTCTCCGATATTGGTATTCAAATGACTCGGAAAGGAACTTTGTCCTTTGATGAGAAGAAATTCACAGCTGCTCTCGAAAAAAATTTTGATGAAGTGGTTTCCTTGTTGAGCGGGGATGGTACGAGTTTTGGTGTTATTCCAAAGTTAAGTAGGGCCATAGCGACTCTATCGGCACCAGGAACGGGGCTTCTCAGTAATCAGAAAAAGAACTTTGATAACCAAATACAAACCATCGATAAAAACATTGCCCGAACCGAAAAAGTTGTAAGTGATAAAGCAAAATCATTGAAAGATTCTCTTTCGAGAGCTCAAGCGGCTGTGCAAGCTATTCAAAGTCAGGGTGGCGCAATCGCCAATAGTGTTTCTAATTCCATTCCTAGCTTTAATGCTCCGGGAGGCTAATGTGAGGATAAGGTTCAATGCAGAATAAGAAAAATCCATTTAATGCCTATACCAAGACGGGCGTGATGACAGCAAACCGGGAGACCATTCTTGTCATGCTCTATGATGGAGCCATTCGATTTCTAAAGCTAGCGATCAATGCGAGTCAAAGCAATGATTTGCCGGAGAAGAATCGTTATGTGGGTAAGACGATGGACATTGTCAATGAGCTCCGAGCCTCACTAAACCATAAGGCAAGCGAGGAAGTGGCTGCCAATTTAGAGGGGCTTTATGAATTTATCCAGGAAAGGCTTCTCAAGGGGAGTATCGAGAATGACACGACTCCTTTGAATGAAGCACTCAATATTTTAACGACGCTGAGAGAAGCCTGGGATTCTGCCATTCAAAGTTTAAAACAAGCACCGACTGCAAAATAAAAAACGGGGGAAACCATGGAAGAAGTAATGCAGTATCTTGAAATGAAAAACCACTATTATGAAAAGTTCTACTCAGTGACGCTTAAATTTCTGGATCAAATTGCTAGAAACGATTGGACCAATCTTAATTTTTTTGTGGATAGCCGCGAAAGAATTCTAAACATCATCCGTTCTTTTGATGCAAAAATATCTCATGCGGTGAACGAAGCCAAGGATCATGTTCAAACAGGAACCACTGAGAGAAGTTTAATGAAAAAGATGATGGACGAGCGAAAGCTCCTAGCAGATAAAATCCTTGAGCTCGATCTCCAGGTCATATCTGCGATTGATGATTACAAAAGCGAAACTATTCGAGAGCTAAAAAAGACCGTTGAAACGCAACAGCAAATTGACGCATTTGAAAAAAACAGCCCCCCACCTAGATCGACTTCTCGAGTCGGAAAAGCATAGAAAACGCCAGAAAAATGACTGCGGTTTTGCAAACCTGACGTTACTCATTCAAGTCAGAGTGAAACTTCATTGTAATCTATAGGGTTCTTAACGGGAGGCAATGGCATGGGCCTTGCTCCTTGTTCCAGTTAGCCCTTATGCAATTCAATACTCCTAATCATTCCGCAGATAATGCTCCCTTTTTTGCCCTCATGTCTGATGCGGAACAGATCCAGGTGCAAGAGGTGCCTGATCAAAATCAACCAGAGTCTGGTGAAAAAGCCTTTCTTGTTAGGATTAGACCTCGCCCCAGTTCTTTTTTGAATAAAACAGAGCCAGAGCTTTTTGCTAATGCTCAGCTTCTTTTGGCCAATGGGGATTATCTCTTGGCACGAAATCTTTTTAGTTTTCTTCTCAGAAAGAACCTAAGAGATGAGAAAGCAATGGATGGACTGGGGATTTGTTTTCTGAAACTGAAAGAAATTACCGCCGCTAAGAAATGTTTTAAAGCTCTTTGGGAAATGCATCAGCGAAGTCGATATGCAGTTTATTTAGGAATGTGTTACTTGGCTGAGGAGAATGAAGAAGCTGCTTTTTCTCTATTTCAACAAGTCACCGATGAAGCCTCAATCGAAGCAAATCTGAACTTTGACTTTCAAAAAGCTTATGGAAATCTTCTCATGGCCAAAGAGCGCTGGAACGAAGCCGAACAACGATATCTTAAAGCGTTAGAACTAAGTCCAAATTCAGCTGGTGTGATGGTTAATTTGGGTACTTTGGAGCTTCAAAGAAACAACTCTCAAAAAGCAGAAACTCATTTCAATAAAGCTTTGAGTTTGGATTCTAAAAATTCGAGAGCTCATTTTGGAATGGGGCTAGTTTGCTGGGAAGGACAACAAACTTCTGAAGCTAAACAAAGCTTCGAAAAGGCACTCGATTGCGATAGTAAAAACACCCTTGCTCTTCGCTATTTGATCAAAGTTCAAGAATCTCAAGCTAATAAAGAAAATCTGAAAAGACGGATCCTGTTGTTTCTGCAGCAAGAGCCCAACAATGGCGAGATTCGATTCCAGCTCGCTCGAATTCTGATGCAGGAGAATCGATTTAGCGAGGCATCAGATCAAGCGGATAAGGCTTTGAAATTGTTGCCACAAGATTCGCGCATACAAAATCTTAAGAAAATGCTGATTCAAAATCGACACTGGGGGACGAAATGAAAGAAATCTTAATAGAACAAGATCTGAATCAAAATCCAACATTGAATCCTTCAGTAGAAGAACTGAATGCTTTGTCGGAGACATTGACTCCAACCAACGTTTCTTTAACTCGAACAGATTCCTCTTTTTGGGCTGAGTCGGGCTTGGATATTGCTTTAACTTGTGTTGAACGAGTTAAGGGCAGTCTCATTCGATCGGCTGAATTGTTCCGAGAGGAGGATAGCATTCGTGCTAATCGTTTCTTTCTTCAGTGCATCGAGGGATTGCAGCGTTTCATGGAAGCTGTTCGCCAAACTAAATCAGCGATGAAATTAGATTTCTCCCAGATCCCGACCGACACAGGTCATCTTTCTGATACTGAAAAAAGTCTGTTGTTTATCCTAAAAGGCATGTTTCAAAATCAAGAGCGAAAAGAGTACGAAGAAATTGCAGACAAGATAGAATACGAATTACTAACGAACTTAAGCACTTGGACGAGCGTTTTGGGAGTGCTTCGCAATTCCTTAGTTGGACGAAATTAAACAGATCGGAAGAGCACACGTCT
>JBJSXY010000417.1:0-2232 GCA_046086625.1 Pseudomonadota bacterium
TGGCTTCTAAGACCAGCGTGTCTGCCATTTCACCACTGCGGCTTACGAACCAGAGAATACTTTTTTTGGGGTGGTTTTGGCAACTTTCTTTACAGGAGCTCGACGCAAAACTATTCTCTCTTCCCCATGACGAAAGCCAGAAAAGCAAAAAAACCAGCGGTTTCAAGGGATTCTGCCTTGGAAGTTTTCTCGATTCTTAAAAAAGATTATCCCAATCCAAAAACCGAATTGTACTACGAAGATCCTTTTCAGCTCCTGATTGCAGTCATTTTATCGGCCCAATGCACCGATGCACGAGTTAATTCGGTTACTCCCCAGCTTTTCAAGAAATTCCCCACGGCTGCAGACCTTGCAAAAGCTTCTGCTCCTGAAGTTGAAACCATTATTCATTCTTGCGGTTTTTATAAGAACAAAACAAAAGCCATTATTCAAACTTCTAAAAGCCTCATGGAGCAGTTTCGGGGGAGCGTTCCCCATACAATGGAAGACTTGATTTCTCTGTCTGGCGTGGGCCGCAAAACAGCCAGCGTGATTTTAAACCAAGCTTTTGATAAGCCAGCTATTGCAGTAGATACTCACGTTGCTCGAGTTAGTTTCCGGCTGGGATGGACTAAATCAAAGAACCCTCTCATTATCGAGCGAGATTTGAAACAGCTCTTGCCAGAATCACTCTGGGCTTTGGTTAATGGAACTCTTATTCTTCATGGAAGACGCGTTTGCAAAGCAAGAAAACCTCTATGTAATCAGTGTCAGATAGCTTCTCTTTGCCCATCTGCTGGAAATTAAGCTCTTGGAAGATGAACTTCGAATCGAGTCCCTTCGCCCACTTTGGATTGCACTCTAATCTCTCCTTGATGAGCCTCCACAATTTTATATACAGTGGCTAGTCCAAGCCCGGTCCCTCGATCTTTAGTCGTGAAAAATGGCTCATAGAGATGTTGAATAACCTCCTCACTCATGCCCTCTCCCTGATCTTGAACCCAAAAAGAAACCCAATGAGGGCTCACCGTTTCGCATCCCACTTGTATCAAGCCTGGTTTTTTCATGGCTTGAACTGCATTCGTGAGAAGGTTCCACAGAACTTGTTTTAGCTTTTCCGTGTTCCCTAAAGCTGATAAGTTTTTCTCGCAAATCATTTGTAAATCAATTTGATTTTGAATTTCTTTGGAGTTTTTTATTTGATCCACAACTTCACCAATCAAACTCTCTAAGCTCACTGGCTCAGAACTAAATCGTTCCGGCTTCACGAAGGTCAAAAAATCACTAACGAGCTCATTTAAGCGATCAATCTCTTTTCCAACAATAAGCATGAGTCGGCTGTCCTCAGTTCCAAGCGCACCGGGAGAGAGCCCTGCCTGAAGCATTTGGATACTCGCTGACATAGAAGCAAGCGGGTTTCGAATTTCATGCGCTATCCCCGCAGCCAACTGGCCCACCGCTGCTAATTTCTCATTCTGTTTTAACTTCTCTTCCAAATGCACAAGCTTAGTCACATCTTGAAACAATAAAAGTCGCCCGACACCTTCTGCATGACTAAAAAGCCGCCCAAGTTTTGAAGTCAGATCGATCTCCGCAACATCGCCTCTCAGAACCCGCTTATTTTTTCCAAATCCCAATTCTACTGCTTGTTGAAGCCGAGCTTGGCCCTTCTGTAATCGCGCTTTCAAAAATACCGAGCGGTGCCACTCTGTTCCCGTCGCTGTCAATTCAGTTTCCAAACCCATGGTCTGAGTATCATCCGATTCGTCGTCTATTTTTTTAGACTCAATCTGTTGAAAAAAGGGCAGAAGATCCGGTTCAACTTCGGTTAATTCTCTTCCCACGACCGAGCTTCTTGTTTTTCCCAAAATCGTTTCAGCCCCGGGATTCACAAAAGCTATTTTCATTTCGCTATCAACCGTCAAAAGACCGGTTGGCATTCCCTCTATGATTCCCTCGTAAAGCGAAGTGAGATTCTCAATTTCCCTACTTTTTGCTTCTAATCCTTCCGTTGTTCGCTTCAGCTCCTCACTTAAATACCCCCCAACGATTCCCACCACTGCAAACATGAGGGAGTAAATACCCCACGCCAAAAGGTTATGGGTGGACCATCCCGATTGGTTGAACAAAACAAAACCATACAGAAAGGAGGAAATAGCCGCTGAAAATAGAGCTCCCCTAGTCAAGAAGGTTAAGGAAGCGACCATGATAAGAACTAAATAAAGTAATACAACCGGACTACTGGCAGTGAAG
>JBJSXY010000418.1:0-6342 GCA_046086625.1 Pseudomonadota bacterium
GTCTGATTGTTCAATTCACGGATGGTGATGTCGTTTTCGATAATGCTCATCGATCTGATGTTTTATGATTTGGAAAGCTTTCCTGAATAAACGTGTTTTATGGGTTTTTCTTTTGCTTGTTGGGGCAGGGGTTTTGTCCTCGAGATTTCCTGTCTTCACAGATGAAGTTGCTTGGAAGTGGCTCACGTCAAGGCTTTGGTTCGACTCAGGCATTTCGATTGCTCTTTACCCGCATTGTTCCGATTCATTTAGTTTAAAAGTGCCCTTTTTGTTTTATCCAGCAAGAGTTGTAGATTCCCTTTTTTATTCAAGTGCACAAATGTTTTTTTCTCTGAGAGCTATTGGAATCTTACTTCAGTGTGCGCTTTTTCTTGGGTTTTGGTTTCTCACAAAAAAGATGAACCAGATTTATCAAAATGATGCCAAAGAGAGATTCTTAGTAGGGGTGTCGGTTTGTCTCTTTGGAGTGTTGCCTTTTGTATTGTGCATGAATCGGCCCGAGCAAGTTCTTTCGCTGTGTTTAATGATGTTTGTCTTGTTAACACTTCATCGTCCCGAAGGGAAAGGGCAGGAGCTTTTAATTGGAGGTGGCCTAGCAGCTCTTTCTGAAGTGTTTTTTGCTCAACATGCAAAAGCTCTTTTTTTTCTTCCTCTCGTGTTGATTTGCTGTTGGTTTGCAAGAACCCATCGGAAAGTTAAGTGGATTATTTCAGTTTGGGTGCTTATTCTTGCTTTTCAGTGTTTTTCCTTTTTCTGGCAGCACACGCGTTGCTCAAATGAATTTGTGAAGACAGCTCTTGCAGCCATGATGGTAGCCCCGATTGATCTCTTAACGGCACCCCAGGAAACTTGGACGAAATTGATCCATAATGGACTAAATGTAACAGAATACATGAATTCAATTTTGATTCACAACCAGTATGCCATTGATTGGCTTCCTAAAAATTATGGATTTGCTAAAGGAACCCATGTTCTAAATGCAAGCATTCAAATGTTTTTTGGAGCGTGGGTGCTTGCCCTCTTTCTTGGCTTTGTGGGCTTGTGGCGGGAAAGGAATCAAGGACAGGATCATAATCGCATTCTTCAAATAGCTGTGGGAATTGGAGCTGGAATTGGGGGATTGGCACTTTTTCAAAGCGGCAAGAGTTTTTATGAATCCGCCTTAGTCATCCCACTTCTTTTGATTTTGGGGATAATGACCATCCCCAAGAAAATGATTAAAGTGTTTCTCCCCTTAGCAGTCATCATAGCCACGTCGAGCGCTTTTCTTGTAGCTTATCGCCTATGGCCTCACTTGAGCGGGGATTGGTCGGGGCAGGGACCTCTCGGACAACAAGATCATTCGTTGAAGCCTGCGCATCAGAAAGCGATAGGCCCTCGCCTAGATAAGTTAGCAGATAAATGTAACTTAGCAGGAGCAGGGGAAAAACTGCACTTAGTGGTGGACGATTTAACATACCCCTATTTCATGAAAACCAAAGAGCCCTATCACGCAGTGTATGTTCTGGGATGGTGGGGGAGAATGAGTATCCAAGATCCCGAAGGCTTCTTGAAATCACGCCGTTCCGCAGGGCTTATTTCGCAGTGTCGGTGGCTGCCTGAGCAGCTTTTGAGTAAATCCGTTCGTGATGAAGACTTGTGTTGTTTGCCAGCTTTCTAATTGCTTGGTGGAGGAACCACAATCGGCTGACCATTGCAGGCTTCACTCAGTCCTCCCTCTGCGAGGACAAGATACGAAGAAAAGGCAGTCGTTCTGTCCGTGGGACAGGAAGCGGTTCCCGTCCAATTGGAACCATTCCAAGATCCGCTTGCACTGGGTTCGATAATCCAGGTTCCCTCTGGAACTGGATCTTGTTTATTGATTTGAGGAGGAAAACTAGCCACTCCGACCGCACTAGATGCTTGAACTGATATGTTGCAAGTAGAAGTGGTACCTTGGCGACTGACACTGAAAGTACACGTAGGTTTAGGAGAGGGAGCAATGGGTCCTATCATAATAGGTGCCCCTCTCACGGAGGCGCTTTCACTGCAGGGTTGACTTAAATCCCCTGAAGACAATTTTAAATAAGCTGAAATAGCGCTTGTGCGGTCTGTGGGACAAGAAACGGTTCCGGTCCAATTTATACCATTCCAATTTCCTCGAGCAGTAAGATCGATAATCCAAGCTCCCCCTGGAGCAGGATCCTGTTTATTAACTTGAGGAGCTACCTGTGTGTGTGCTCCAGTTCCAGAAGTGTGAATAGATACATTGCAATTAGCGGAATTACTTTGTCGGGTTACGCTAAAAGTACAGGTGGGGGCCGAAGGAAGACCCGGAACTGTGTATCGATTCGAGTCGGTTAAAAGAACTTTGACATCGCGACTAAAGCTCGGGATCGCATAAACTTGAACAGATTTACCGACATGATCAGCAAGGAAGTAATAAGGCACTCTGAATTGGAAAGGGTTTCCAAAACCAGAGCAGAGAGAAATAGCTTCAGAATTAGACGGTATTCTTTCCTGGAAAGCTTGAATTGTGGTTCTTATATTAGACAATTCTATTTCTAAGCCAGGAAGCATCGCTTGATTACTGTTTTGGCAAACCCAACCCACTAGGCCATCGGTAGCAGAAATTGAACTAATCTTGCCTCTAACGGAAAATCCTGCGGTAGAAGAAGGACTAGCAGCTGGAGTCGAATTAGCTGCTTTTTGTTGTAAGGTGAAGGAACAAGTACGGGTTGCATCTGAAGAAGCAGCCTTCACGGTGGCTTGAAAAGAGTGCGGAATCGGCGAAGCAGTTGTGTTCTCTTGAACTTGGGTGCCAGTGGGAACTGAAATCACAATAGCACCTAGAGACGGAGTAACGTCAAAAACAAGAGTGGCTCCCGCGGCGGGAATTTTATTGTTGACCAGTGGAGGGTTCGAACTCCTGACGCTGATAGTACAGGTGGGGGGAAGTTTTGTGTAATCAATAGGCTCATTTGCCTTGGAGATATTGGAGCTTGGGGGAGGGAGTATCTCAGGATAAAATCCATCGCCCGCTAGGTTTGTTGCTCTCTTACGCATGCAACCGGCGCTGATTAAAGTAAGAGCAAGAAGAAAAAAGAAAGTTTGATTCAGATTTGTTTTCATACAGAATGAACAATGCAGGTATCAAGCCAACTAGTTTCACGTTGTATTCATTTGAAAATTAGTTATCCAGTTGTCGAACTTTTTTAGAGTAAGACGCCTATTGCCCCAAGAAGTTAGATGTGAAAAGGAAGTGGCCACTTAAAATCCCATAAGAATCAATGCCTTTCTGATTGTTATTAATGAGATGTAAAAAAGTTGGTCAGTTAAGGGCTGGCGGAGGGAGCGAGACTCGAACTTCACTTTCTACCTCCTCGTAATAATTAACGAAGTTCAATAGAAACAATAACCTACCACACCACAACTTCTACCGAGATCTATAGAAAAACACAGAAACCCACTCACATTGATTGCAAAGAGTTCTAGGAAAGATGCCAAGAACCGGTAAACATCACAGCTTGCGGTAGTAGTAAGAATGTACTACAATAATTTATGTGAAGTTAACTCAGATCCTACAGCTAGATGATGGTAGCGAACCATTTACGGAATGGCTCGAGTCGCTTGAGCTGAGAGTACAGGCTCGGGTCTCGGCTTTTATTGATCGAGTAGCTTTGGGTGGGGGAAAGAAAAATGTAAGGGCTCTTGGAGAGGGAGTTTACGAAATAAAAATAGATATAGGTCCTGGGTATCGCGTGTACTTCGGGGAGGATGGAAAAAGAATCATCCTGCTTCTTGTCGGTGGCGATAAAGGGACGCAAGCGAAAGATATTTTTACCGCTAAACGGTATTGGAGGCAGTATGAAAAGAAGTAATTCTTACGATGAAAAATTAAGCCAGAAGTTGAGGAAACCTAGATTTGCCCAGGAGTACCTTTTAGCCCTTGTAGATCCCGATGATGAGGACGCACTGGAGATAGAAGACGCGCTCAGACTCGCTATTTCAAAAATGGGAACTACTGACTTTGCAAGACTAGTAAATGAAGACAAAGCTAATGTAGACAAGTTCCTCAAAGGAAGCCGTGTTCTCAAAGAAGAAACCCTGAATCGCTATCTGCGACCCTTTGGCTTACGGGTGAGGAAAGAGCTTGAAAAAATCGTGGCGTGAGCGATGCTCCTTTTTGTATTAACTTATTTCGTATGGGGGAGGAGCTGTGGCATTCAAATCAAACGTTGTAAGGCAATTTGTTTTTGTTTTTTGTTTCTGTGGAATTGTTGTTTGCGAATCACAACCAGCCTGGCTTGAAGAGAGTCGGACTGTATTTTCCGAGCTGGCTCTTTGTGGAGGCACCCAGCTTTTAAGCGTGAATGATGAAGGAGGGGGGAGGCTAATCCGAAGTAGGCCGGCTTTGCGCAAGTTTATGGAGGAAGCAACTCACGCTTTGTGTTCTTCGGAAATCGTTCCCATTAAATTTCTTAGATACCAAGTAGGCAGTAAAGATTGGAATGGTCGTGACACTAGTTACGAATTTCAAAGACGACCTGGCTTTTTGTTTTCTGTTTCTCAAGGAAAGGCCAAAGGAGAAGTGTGTCTACTGTTAGCGCCGGGCGTGGCAAAGGAACTGACCGTTGTAAAAACGGAAGCCCCATCGCAAAAAAAAGCTGATCTAGCTCTGATAAATAAAATCGAAGCTAAAACAAAACACAAAGTGGTCAGCGCGGAGGCGATAACCAGAGCAGGGAATAATGTTCTTTGGGCTGTGAATTTTAAGCAAGAAGGGGATAAAAAACGCGCTGGATTTTTCCTTGAACCCAGTTCTGCGTGGTATGACGAGTATGTTGCTTCTTGTAGTGCTGCCCAATGTGATTCTTTTCGAGTAGGTGGGGGATATGGGATTGCAGCGAGCGACTTTTATGTTTTCACATCCGTGAAATGGAAGGGACATGATCTTTTCCTTGTGGGCTGGTCTGCGGAAGAGGGAACTAGTATTTTCTCGCTCAACGTGGATGGGGAGAAGATCGTTAATACGGATCTCGGATACCTTTATGAACTTCCGGTGTGATTTCTATCTGCGTGTCTGTGCGATAAGTGGCGGAGGGAGCGAGACTCGAACTTCACTTTCTACCTCCTCGTATTAATTAACGAAGGTCAATATACACAATAACCTGCCACACCACAACTTCTACCGAGATCTATAGACAAACACAGAAACCCACTCACATTGATTGCAAAGAGTTCTAGGAAAGATGCTTAAAAACGCTTCAAAAAATACTCAAAAGAGTATATACTCTAAAGAGTATGTGGGCCATCTTTGAGAAGCATCAAGTACAAAAGAGTGTTGCGAAAGCCCCTCGTGAAGTGATTTTACGTTATGAAGCCTGGAAGAGGATTGTAGAGCTAAAAGGACCCGAAGGGTTGAGAGAAGTTAAAGGCTTTCACGATGAGTCTTTAAAAGGGGATTGGAAGGGGTTTCGTTCTTCAAGGCTTGGCATTAAGTGGCGAGTTATCTACTTAGTTAGGCGTGAATCGCTCGAAGTTTATGTTTTCGAGATGAATCCACACGATTACTAGAAGGTGATTAAAATGAAGAAGATAAATAAAAAAGAGTTTGTGAAAGCCAAAGTGAATATCAGTGTAACGCCTGCAGAGATGCTCAAAACGCTTCGAGAGCTTCAGGGTTTGAGTCAGGCAGAGCTTTCTAAGCTTACTCAGATTCCCCAATCGAATCTCTCTGCGCTTGAGACTGGAGCAAGACAGATTGGGAGAGAAAGAGCCATTGTTTTAGCTAGAGCCCTAAAAGTTCATCCCAGTGTTATTTTATTTCCCGATTTTGACCTAGGGGAAGCGGCTTAATAAGTGGCGGAGGGAGCGAGACTCGAACTCGCAAGTCCGTGAGGACGCCGCATTTCGAGTGCGGTGGAATACCAATTATCCTATCCCTCCGAATTAAAAAACGAAGCTAACGAGGGGTCATATTCTCCGGAAGCCCCTAAGTTGTAAAGAGCGGGCTTTAGTGACCGCCAGCACTGGCATTGGCGGGGCCGAGGGGAAATTCAACGCCCCCATTGAGCATTTTTGCTTCTTCTTTAAGTCTCAAGATTCGGCTTTTTAAGAGTTCGAGATCATGGGTGAGAAAAGTTTTACGACCTGAGTCTGTTTCTTCTGCCTTTTTGATAGAATCTTCCAGTTCGGCTTGTTTTTTATGGAGTTCGCTGGCCTGATGCTTAATCAGTTCCAGTCGCGGATTTGGGGTTTCCTTTGTGCAACTAATTAAAATGAGCCCGATGACTACGTAAAATAATTTCATGATTTAAATTTCCCCCAAAGATAAAAAATAAGACTGAGTAAGAGACTAAG
>JBJSXY010000419.1:0-2283 GCA_046086625.1 Pseudomonadota bacterium
GCTGCGTACTCTGCGTCCTCCGCACCTCCGCGTTACATAACCAAAAAGCTCCGAAGCTGACCGGTGCGCGGGGACTTGCAGAGCCCTTCTCCTGGAGCCGCACCTTGCGCACCGAGACAGAGCTGAGCAGCCGCAGCTCCGCGGCGATTTCACCAGAAGCCGATAAATCTTGGGATGATGCCGCTGGCTTGTGTGATGCTAAAGCGCCGCTTCGGCTATCAATCTGGTTGCTCACAAGCTCGTACTAGCACACAATGCCGGGCAGGTAGCCCCACGTATGTCCAAGCTCTCTTACGCCCAAACTCCGTATAAAACCTTTCCCCGCAAGGAGTGCGATCCGACTCGCCTCGGTGCGATCGCACGGCTGTACGGTGTGGCGGCGATGGAACCAGCCCGCGCCCGGGTGCTCGAGCTTGGTTGCGGTGACGGGGGGAACCTCCTCGGGCTAGCCGAGCGTTACCCCGAGGGCAGCTTCCTCGGGGTTGATTTCGCAAGCGAGCATATTGAGAGAGCGCGAGCGTCGAGCGAACGGCTCGGGCTCTCGAACACCGAGTGGGTGTGCGCTGACATCGGGAGCTACTCTCCGCCACGCGCCGAGTTCGACTACGGCATCGTGCACGGCCTCTACTCGTGGGTGAGCAACACGTTGCGCGAGCGGATCTTGGCGCTGTGCAAGCGGGCCTTGCGTCCGCACGGTGTTGCGCTGGTGAGCTACAACGTCCTCCCGGGCTGGCGGCAGCGCGGCGCGGTGCGCGACGTGATGCAGGTTGGAGCGCGGCTCACTGGCGGGCTTGATCCTGACGAGCGGCTCCAGTCCGGGCTCGCGCTGCTGAAGCTTGTTGCCTCGCTGCGGCATGAGCCGTCTGACCCATATGGCTCGTACCTGCGCGAGGCTGTCTCTCGGCTCGACCTCTCTGAGCCGTCGTACCTTGTGCACGAGTACCTAGACGAGCACAACGAGCCGTGCCTCTTCGCGGATTTCGCGCCGCGCGCCGCGAGCGAGGGTCTGCAGTTCCTCTCTGAGGCGAAGGTCGCGCTCATGTCAGCCGAGGGGCTTGGTGCTGACGTCGCAAGCGTCATGCGGCAGCTCAGCCACGATATTGTGGCGCGCGAGCAGGTGCTCGACCTGTGCCGCAACCGGATGTTCCGTGAGACGATCCTGTGCCACGACGACCTGCGTCTTGAGAGAGACCTCAAGGCATCTGCGTTTCACTCGCTCTTCTTCCGCACGACGTACCGCCGAGTGTCAGCGAGCGGCGATAAGCAGATGTTCCGGGAGCTTCTCTCTGGCCGTGAGATCGAGGCGCCCGCGGGAGAGATCTCAGGGGTGCTGGCGGCGCTCGGAGAGCTTGGCGCCTTCGGCGGCCTGGCTTCCCAGGTGCGTGAGGCTGCTGCGCGGAGCGGGGCAGGGGAGATCTCGGAGGCAGACCTCGTCAGCTCGCTCCTTACCCTTTGGCGCTCTGGGTTCGCCGAGGTTGCCTGCGATGGCGCACCAGGGAGCTTTGCGCCGCGGCAGGCGCTCCGTTCAGCGCGCGAGCAGGCGCGTGGCGATGGGCCGGTCAGCTCACTTCGCCACGAGGCGCTGGCACTTGTCCCTGTTGAGCGCGAGGTTGTGGCGCGAGCCGATGGGTCGCTTGGCGAGGAGGCGCTCGTCAGCGCCGCTGCGAGCGCGGGTCACCCGCACGAGGCCGCAAAGTCCGCACTATGGAGGCTCGGGCAGCTTGGCTTCTTTAAGAGCTGAATACCTTGAGGCTGAGGGTTTGCTGAGGCTTGCGCAGTTTCCGCTCGGCGTTCTTGCGGCGACGTGCTTTTTTTTTGCAGGAGCCGTTTCGGCAGAGCCGAAGCTTGAGACGTCCGCGTTTGCCGACACCTACTACGCGCACGACTTTAACGATCTCCCCTCGAAGGAGCGGCCCTACACCACGCAGGCTTACTACAACGAGGAGTACACCCTTAACCTAGGCTTCATCAGTACGCGCCTGACGAGCGATCGTTGGCGCGGGAGGCTCGCTGCGCAGTACGGCACGTCGGTCATTGCAAACTACAAAGCCGAGCCAGACGAGTTCTGGCGCTACGTGCAGGAGGGGTTCGTCGGCTACCACGTTTCGCCGCGGCTCTGGATCGATGCCGGCATCTACTTCTCGCACATCGGGTGCGAGAGCTGGATCTCAAGCTACGACATCAACTACACGCGCTCGCTCATCGCCGACAACTCGCCCTACTACCAGAGCGGCGTGCGCGCCACGTACGAGGTGTCGGACACGCTCGTTGCGCAGCTTCACC
>JBJSXY010000420.1:0-3860 GCA_046086625.1 Pseudomonadota bacterium
CCCCATTTTTCATGAGATCCTGAAGGTCTACTTCGATTAAATCTTCTTGGCCTCGTCGTCGGATCGTAACTGCATTCAGCTTGGTGTTATCCGCGTAGCCCCCCGCATAAAGAATAGAAAAGAGAAGATCAGTACCTTCTGGAACATAGTGCACTCCCTGCTGAGGGATCGCTCCAAACATCAGTACCCGAATGAGAATTTTTCCATAACCCTGCCCGTGAACAAATTCGCCCGAACCCGGTTGGTGGGTTGGGGAAATTTGGGCAAATTTATCTTCAACAGATTCCGCCCGGATATGCGTCGAGGTAAAAACCAAGCACCCCAGAACAACATGGCATAAAAGTTTACGGATCAAGGCTCCCCCTTTTTATGATTCATGCTTAATTATAGCTAGCAAGCCAGAGCTGAGCCACTAACTTATTTTAAAGTCTTCCAGTTCTGCAGCAAATGAGCCATCAAACGCACCATGACGCCCGCTCCATGTTTAGGAGAGAAATAATTCTTATCTTTTCGATGGTAAGCTGAGCCAGCAATATCGAAATGAACCCACGGAATATTTTTATCCACAAAGAACTTTAAGAAAGTTCCCCCTTTTTGAGAACCCGCTTCGCGTCCACCTGAATTTCGAATATCCGCGTAGTGGCTCCTGAGATCCTCTTCATATTCTTCATAGAGTGGCAATTCCCACACCCGTTCATCGGTGGCTTCAGATGCAGCTTTAATAAGTCCAATAAGACCTTTGTGATTTCCCATCAGTCCCGTTGTTACAGTTCCCAAGGCCACCACAACTGCTCCGGTAAGTGTTGCAAAATCCAGGATCGCTTGGGGGTTTTGTTTTTGTGCATATTCAATCACATCAGCAAGAACCAGGCGCCCTTCCGCATCGGTGTTGGTAATTTCAACCGTTTTTCCACTCAATGAACGTTGGATATCTCCTGGCTTCTGAGCTTTTCCCCCGGGCATGTTCTCAACAGCTCCGATATATCCTGTTACATTCACGGGTAGTTTAAGCTTTGCACAAGCATGCATAATCCCAGCAACTGTCGCTGCTCCCATCATGTCATATTTCATTTCTTCCATTCGATCCGATGGCTTTAAGGAAATTCCGCCAGAATCAAACGTCACGCCTTTACCAATAATCACAAAGGGGCGATCCGTTTTCCGTCCGCCTTTATGTTCCATCAAAATCAGTTGAGGTTCTTGAGCCGAACCTTTGGCCACTCCTAGTAAGAGGCCCATCCCCTCTTTTTCCATTTCTTTCGAACCTAAAATTTGGCAGGTGAGTCCATTACTGCGAGACATTTCCTGACAGAGACGAGCAAGTTCTTTTGGAGTTAACGCATTTCCGGGTTTATCTCCCAAGAGCCGAGTGAAAAATATGGATTCCACTAAAGCTCTCGCGCGATCTTTAGCTTTTTCGTAATCCTTTCCTTTCACTCCTACTAATTCAATGCCTTGAGGATAAAACAAGGTTTTGTCTTCTTTTTTGAACTCTCGATACTCATAACTTGCCAATTGGTACCCTTCACAAAAAGCTTGAAGAGAATAAGCCCGTTTCGACTCTCGAACAGCGTTCAAGATACTTTGGATATCTAACGAGACATCTTTTAAATGCTCTTTTTTCTGAAAGTGGTAAATCGCAGCGCCCACTTGTCTTAATGAATCAGTATCCAGGGCGGTCTTTTTGCCCAATCCAACCAAACCTAAATTAGAGGCAGCTCCAAATCGGTAAGCTCTGATGAGGATAGCTTCATTCTTTTTACCCCAAAAACACCGGGCATCTCTAAGATAATTCTCAAGTTCAATTAATTCTTTTATCTTTTTTCCCGCATAAATCGGAGTCTCATAGGTTGTCGCTTCTTTTTGTTCCTTAACTTTTTCTTTTGGTTCCGCCTGAAAGAACGCGAGAAGAGCAGCCGAGGGTGCCTGCGCTTTGCTAATAGGATTCAAAGAAATTTCCGGTAGAGCCATACTGAGTCCTCCTCTTAATTGATTTCTGGAAAATCATTATATTAAGGGAGTTCAGGTTAGATTGAAAATGAATCTAAATTTTTTTTATTGCGCACTGGCTCTTATAAAGTAAATAGCATGTCCGATCGGAGACGGGGAATAAGCCCCTTGTTTAAAAGCCTGTATAAAGGATCTGGCGTGATTCTCATTATCGAAGGTAAGACGATGAACCCGATTAAAATTCATGGTCTTCCAAAATATGACTTCTTTGCCAATTTCCTTTCGGGTCCAGATATTTTCAAGTGAATCTGATAAGTTTGGGTTAGCCCCGGGACTGAGATTGAGTTGATCCTTTGCAAAAGCGATAGCTTCAATAGGCGATTTAAATATTTTTACTGTAATGGTTTGATCCGTGTTGACCCACCTCAGAATATAGTGAGCCCCCTCTTTAGAAAGGGCAGCCTTCATCGTAATAGGTTCCGTTTGTTTCCAAATAAGTCCCAGAACGAAACCTTCTCCAATGATAAAGGCCAATAAAAAGAGTTTTGCTATTTTTGAATTTAATTTCATCACGGCACCTTAAATAAGCAAAGAACAGGCCGAATGAGGTTTTGTTTTTTTAATATATTTTCAAGGGGTAAGATTATGGTCATATCGGGATTTGCGACGAAGTTTTAGTCAAATGCGCGGGCTGTATTCAAATAGTTTAAAGTGCTAAACCGAGTCTATTCCGCCGCGAATTAAGCAATTGATATGATGGCATTTTTTACGGTACAGAACCAGACCCAAAATGGAACCATTTTTTGCTGGTTGCAAAATGTTTCTGTCATTTAAATACTTGAGATCACGCTCAAAATAACGCTCTGCACATCACTTGCTTGGCACGCTAGTTGCTTTGGGAGTCAGGTATCTCCTGAGATGGAAAACCTATTAAACTTAGGAGTAGTAGTAAAAACTTTGAGAGAGGGCTAGGGATTGAAGGTCTTTCACTCCATTCATCCCCCCCAAACCTGTTGCTGAAGGCTTTCGAATTAACCAGCCCTCTCTCTAAACAAAACTCAACTTTTACCAGATTCCTCGCTAAAATGTGGCTGTATGACCAGAAAAGTCGTCACCTTAGCACTGCTGCTTGCAGCACTTATTGGCCTGCTTGGTAGCAAAGCTTTTGTTCAAAAATATCTCCAAGATTTAAATGCTTTCAAAGGCCCGGATACCGAGGAGACAAAAGCAAGCTACCGAGGAGAAGCTCTTAAGAAACTCAGTTTCGGCTTTGATAGTTTCCTGGCTAGTTTAATCTGGATTCGACTTCTTCAAGAGGCCAAATACACTCCTATCAAAGCCAATACAGTGAGTTGGGAATTTTCCGAGGTAGATTCAGTAACAACATTAGACCCAAACTTTGAATCTGTTTACAATTTTGGTTCACTGTACGTTTCATTTTTTAGACGAGATAAGATTGGCGGGCTCAACATTCTTAACAAATGGGTTAATCATTCCCCCACTTTTTGGAAGCCCCATCATATGTTGGGCATGCACTATTTTCTTGAATTAGGAGACTACGCTAGCGCAGCTCCCCATATTATCAAAGCCTCTCAACTGCCAGATGCTCCCCCTTACATAGCTTCTTTAGGCATTGGACTTTTGGGGCAATCGGGGGCAAGTTTATTTGGGCTCCAGTCAGCTTGTGAACTTTTTGAAGCCGCCACTTACCGTGAAGGTAAAATCCGTTTAGCAAAACGAATCAGGGGTCTTCGCTGGCACTTAGAAAAACAAAGTTTGGAAAATGCTCTAGTTAAATTTCGGACCAAGCAAAAAAATGCTCTTCCGAATACTTTGGCCGACTTAACGACTTTTTTAAAAACGGAACCAGCTAGGGACGTTGCTTCTGTTGTGCCTCAATTAGAAAAATC
>JBJSXY010000421.1:0-2618 GCA_046086625.1 Pseudomonadota bacterium
TCTTCGAGTCGCTCATTATCCCCAGCGCGGGTTTTTATCTATAGCTGGCGTCGTAAGGAATCGGCCTTATGTCAGAGTAAAACTATTTGAAGATCCCGAACATTCTAAATCGATTCTAGTAGATGATTTAACGCTTGAAGATCCTTTAAGACAATCGGAAAGCGCGCAATTACACGCTGACCAAATTAACAAAGGATTACCTTCTCATGTGTTTAAACATGTAAAAGAACGTCTTTTTGAAATTGTTAAAGCGGGAGGATATGAAGAAATTCGAACGAATAGCCAACAGCATTTCGGTGTAGTGCAACTCTATAAGCGCTTTGTTGGAATGGAACCTGCCAATGAGAAATCTAAAACCACTTTGGAATTTATTGAAGGACTTTATTCTTTTGCAAGAAAGGAACTTCCTGACGAACTCAAACCTAAAGATGTAGAAGAATTTACCCGTTGGCTAGGCAGCGGCGGCTTGGACCCCTCTGGGCTGACTAAAAAGCGAGAACATCTTCTTGAGAAATACTTGAAACAAGGTATCGTGGCTCCATCCTTTACTCTTTTAAAAAATAAAAAGGGGGAAGTCATCGGCGCCTTATTTAAAGATAATGAACAAGCGAAAAGCAATATTGTTTTCTTCGATCTCACGGATGGAAAGCCAAGGATTTTTCATTGGCTACATCTTGCTTTAACGCATCAACTTGAACTCGCAAGAAAACTTTAAAGTCCTCTTAGCCAAGGGGCATTCGTAGATTCAATTTCAAATTTATTTCGAGTCACTGGGTGCACAAAACTAAGTCGGCTCGAGTGAAGACAGAGAGGATTTTCTTCTGGAGCATGGGTCTGAGTGGTTCCCAACTTTTGATTGGACAAATAGAGTTGATCTCCACAAACAGGGAATCCCAAACTCCACAAGTGTACTCTAATCTGATTGGTTCTTCCGGTGACTGGAGTCGCTTCTAACAAACTCGTTCCGTCCTTAAATCTCTTAAACACTTTAAAATGAGTGAGTGCTGACAAACCGTTTTCTAAATCGACTATTCGAGAGCCGACAGCTCCCACTTCGGCCGAAATAGGAAAATCGCAACTAAACTCATTCTCGCTTGGGTGCCCTTGTACTTTAACCAAGTATCGCTTTTCGACTTGCTTCTGCTCAAACTGTTTTTGTAAGAAAGCAGCAAACGTTTTGGTCTTCGCCACCAACAAAAGACCTGTTGTATTTGAATCCAGACGATGAACCGGTTTAGGCACTTGAGGCTTATAAACTTGGGTTAAAATATGTTGGAGAGTATTTCTTTGAAACCGTCCGCTTGCGTGAACAGGAAGTGGAGCTGGCTTTTCTACGATAATAACCGCTTCATCTTCATAGCAGATCTGGATATCCCGACTTACGAGAGGTTCGCTAACCTGGGGCAACAAGTGAAAATATCTCTCACCCGCTTTAACTTTAATTTCAGACCCAACTTTTACTCCTGCTTCAGTTTCAAAGAGGCCTTGATCCATTTCCTCTTTCCAGGCTTGAGGCTCAATATGCTTTAAAATGCTAGCCACACACTCTAAGAGAGTCTTTCCGTGAAATTGCTGGGGAACCCGAATCGGCCTTCTTTGTTGATAAGGTTTTTCTCCGGGTAAAACTTCAGTCAGCTTTTTTAAGCTTTCGTGCCGAGATTTCAATCGCTCATGCATCTTCTCCTCTGGCTTTTTAAAACAATACGGACAGGTTTTTCCGGGGACATAAGTAGACGAGCTCTGATCTTCAACAGTTAGAGGGGACAAACATGAAAAGCAGAGTTTATGAGGCGTTTCATCAAGAGCTGGATCGACCCCCACTCGCCCATCAAATACAAAGCAATCCCCTTCATAATGAGCGCTACCAACTTCCTCAAAATATTTAAGAATGCCCCCGTCTAATTGGAAAATATTTTTATATCCCATTTTCTCCATGAATGGGCCTGCTTTTTCGCATCGAATTCCGCCCGTGCAAAACATAACAACTGGCTCATCTTTTAATTTTTCAGGAAGCGTTTCTACGAACCTTGGAAATTCTCTAAACGTTTTTATGTTTGGATCAATCGCGTTCTTAAATGTACCTAATTTAATCTCATAGTCATTTCGAGTATCTAACAGAGTAAGAGGACGACCTTCATCCAACCATTGTTTTAACTGTTTCGCTGACACCTTCGGAGCAGGCTTGTTAGCAGGATCTAAATTCTCAATTCCAAAAGCGATAATCTCTTTTTTTATTTTTACCAACATTCGATTGAAAGGTTGATGAGAACTTCGACTGTATTTTGGTTTCAAATTTTTAAGACTGGGAACTTTTCGAAGAAAAGAAACCAGAATTTCAATACTTTCATCAGGACCCGCTACAAACAAATTGATCCCTTCGGTACTAAGCAAAATAGTGCCTTTTAGCTTTTGAGACTCGCACAAAGTGATGAGCTCTTGGCGCAAGGTTTTTAAATTCTTTAAATCCGCAAAAAGATAAGAGGAAATATTTACAATGGGTTCTTGCATGGCCCGACACTCTTTTATGATTAAGAAAGAGAGTCAACAAACCAGCATAAGATATTGTATTTATGCTACTTTTTTGACGCTCGGCTCAGGTGCCGACCAAAAGCATTCAT
>JBJSXY010000422.1:0-7618 GCA_046086625.1 Pseudomonadota bacterium
CCTTTTTTAACTTCAGGTGCTACTTTGCGACCATCTTCAAGAACCTTGCCAGCTCCAACCGCAATGATTTCTCCTTGCTGTGGTTTTTCTTTGGCGTTGTCTGGAATAATGATTCCGCCTTTTGTACGTTCTTCTTCTTCAAATCGCTTTACAATAACGCGATCGTGTAGAGGACGAATGTTCATGACCATCTCCTTGTGAATTTAAGATTTTAACTAACCGAAACTTTACAAGCCTGGGAGTTCTGCCGTGCAGCATACAAAAAGTCAAGTGAGAAAGCTTAAGCACCTGAAATCACTTAATCTTTTGTAGGTTTAGCAGGCTTTTCCTCCGTGCTTGTTGTGCCTGAGTTAGAAACGCTCGGTGCCGGCTTTTTATAGTCCGTCGCATACCAACCGCTTCCTTTTAGTTGGAAGCTAGTCATGGACAACTGTTTTTTTAGTTTTCCACCACACTCGGGGCAGACAACTAAAGGTGCATCTGAAAATTTTTGAATCACTTCCAGATGCTTTTTACAGCCGGCACAGTCGTACTCGTACAAAGGCATAAAAAGTTCCTTGTTTTTCGTTCGACAATTTAGGGTGCCTTCCCGAAGAGTCAAGGGTTCTCCTAAAAAAAAAATGAAAAATCTTGCCCTTTCAGGGACTTATGAAAAATATCTGCACCCCAAGGTTGACATCGAAATCGCAACCCCCATATTAGGGTCACGAGAATTTTAAGGAGAATGAAATGGCAAAAATTATCGGAATCGATTTAGGAACCACCAACTCTTGCGTAGCAGTGATGGAAGGCAGCGAAGTGAAAGTCATTGCTAACGAAGAAGGTGGACGAACCACCCCCTCTATTGTGGCCTTTACTAAGGATGGCGACCGGCTCGTCGGGCAAGTGGCAAAGCGACAAGCTATCACTAATGCTGAAAATACAGTTTATTCCGTTAAAAGATTTATGGGGCGTCGACCTGAAGAAGTCGCCGGAGAAAGAAAGTTAGTTCCCTACAAAGTGGTTGATCACGGTGGAGATCTCGCGATTGATATTCGAGGCAAGGAATACACGGCTCCAGAAATCTCAGCGATGATTCTTCAAAAACTTAAAAAGTGCGCAGAAGACTATTTAGGAACCGAAATAAAAGAAGCGGTCATTACTGTTCCTGCTTATTTTAATGATGCTCAACGACAAGCAACTAAAGACGCAGGAAAAATTGCTGGATTGGAAGTAAAGCGCATTATTAACGAACCTACAGCAGCAGCTTTAGCGTACGGCCTGGATAAAAAGAAAGAACAAAAAATTGCAGTTTATGACTTCGGGGGCGGTACTTTTGACGTTTCCATTCTGGATGTTGGTGACAACGTTGTTGAAGTAAAGTCCACCAATGGGGATACCCACTTGGGGGGTGATGACCTCGACCAAAAAATTATTGAATGGCTGATTGCAGAATTTAAAAAAGATCAGGGGATTGATTTATTAAAAGATAAGATGGCGCTTCAGCGCTTAAAAGAAGCTGCTGAGAAAGCAAAAATCGAACTCTCCTCAATGATGGAGACAGAGGTCAATTTGCCTTTTATTACGGCAGATGCAAGCGGTCCCAAACATCTTCAAATTAAGCTCAGTCGGTCTAAGTTTGAGCAGCTTATTGAAGATCTGGTGGAGCGATCCATTAAACCTTGCCAACAAGCTTTAAAAGATGCGGGCCTTTCAGCGAGCGACATTGATGAAGTGGTATTAGTGGGGGGTTCAACTCGTGTTCCTAAAATCCAAGAAGCTGTAAAAAAATTCTTTGGAAAAGAACCCAACCGTAGTGTGAACCCAGATGAAGTCGTAGCAGTAGGCGCTGCTATTCAGGGGGGCGTGTTAAGTGGACAGGTCAAAGACCTTCTTCTTTTGGACGTGACTCCGCTGTCCTTGGGAATCGAAACCTTGGGTCATGTTTGCACAAAACTCATTGAGAGAAACACGACTATTCCCACTCGAAAGAGCCAAGTGTTTTCAACGGCTGAAGACAATCAAACAACGGTAGAAATCCATGTCTTACAAGGCGAGAGAGATATGGCCTATGACAATCGAACTCTGGCGAGATTTCAATTGACGGGTCTTGCAGCCGCTCCGAGAGGAATGCCGCAGATTGAAGTGTCATTCGATATTGACGCCAATGGCATTGTTCACGTTGCAGCGAAAGATTTGGCAACGGGTAAAGAGCAGTCTGTAAAAATCACGGCTAGTAGCGGCTTGTCTGAAGCTGACATCAACAAAATGGTGAAAGATGCAGAAGCTCATGCCGAAGAAGACAAAGTTAAGAAGGAAAAAGTAACAGTAAAAAATAACCTCGATAATTTAGTGTACAGCACTGAGAAGTTAATCAAGGAAAATGGGGACAAAATTGAGTCCACCATAAAAGGAGAAGTCGAAGCGGCTCTAAAAGACGCAAAAGACGCTCTGTCGAAAGATGAATTAACTCAGATGAAAACTGCCACCGAAAAACTGACAACGCTTTCTCACAAAATGGCAGAGCAAATGTACAAAGCGGCTTCTGCAGCTCAAGGCGGAGCTCCAGGAACAGAACCTGGTCCGGAAGCTGCTTCGGGAAAGAAAGAAGACGAGCCCATTGAAGCTGAGTTCAGAGAAGACAAAGGTACTCCTAATTAAGCTCTAACTGTTAAGGAGAACACCTGTGGCTCTTTCCATCAGTGGTTTGTACGGACGCGAAGTCTTGGATTCTCGTGGGACACCCACGTTAGAAGTTGAAATAGAACTTTCCGATGGAAGTCGGGGGAGAGCTATAGTCCCTTCCGGGGCTTCAAAGGGAGAGCACGAAGCTTTAGAGCTTCGCGATGGAGATCCGAAGAGATATTTAGGGAAAGGTGTCCTCAAAGCGGTTCACCACGTCCATGAAGAAGTCGCCAAATTACTCGTTGGAAAGTCTTTTTCGGACTTAAAAGCCTTAGATAAATGTCTTATCGAAGCCGACGGTACCGAACAAAAAAAGAAACTCGGGGCTAACACGATTTTAGGAGTATCGTTGGCTTATGCCCACGCGCTTGCTGCATCCCAAAAACGCGAGCTCTATTGGATATTCAACGAAATGATGGGATTGGGAGCTAAAGAGTTGTGCATGCCCACTCCTTTAATGAACATCTTGAATGGCGGTGTTCACGCGAACAACGGGCTTGAGATCCAAGAGTTTATGGTCGTTCCTCATGGGTTCGATAAGTTTTCTGAAGCGCTTAGAGCTGGAACCGAAGTGTTTCATCATTTAAAGAATCGATTGCATGATCTTCACTACTCGACGGCCGTGGGAGATGAAGGAGGATTTGCTCCAAATCTTGAAAGCAATAATCAAGCCGTGGAGCTTATTTGTGAAGCAATCACCAAAGCAGGATATGAGCTTGGGAAACAAATTAGTTTAGCTCTCGATGTAGCTTCCAGTTCCTTTTTCAACAAGGAAAAGGGTCAGTATGATTTTCGATGGAAAAGTGCAAAGAGCGTTAGTTCAAACGAGTTAATCGAGTTTTACCAAAGTCTCAAACAGAAGTTTCCTTTAGTGAGTATTGAAGATGGACTCGATGAAAATGACTGGAACGGGTGGGTTCAACTAACCCAGGCTTTGGGAAAATCTACGCAGCTCGTGGGCGATGATTTATTTGTCACTCAAAAGAAATATCTTGAGAAGGGAATCCGGGAAAAAGTGGCGAATGCCATTTTGATTAAAGTAAATCAAGTGGGAAGCCTGACTGAAACAATGGAAACGATGCTTCTTGGGAAAAAACATGGATATCGAAGTGTCGTATCCCATCGTTCGGGTGAAACTGAGGACATCACCATTGCCCATTTGGCCGTTGGCAGTGGGTGCGGTCAAATTAAGACAGGCTCTCTTTCACGCGGAGAAAGAACCGCTAAATACAACGAGCTTTTAAGAATTGAAGAAGGCGCTTTGCGGCGTGGAGTTAAAATTCCTTTCCACCGTGCCTTCACTGCTTGATTGTCACACCAACTAGAGTGAGAATTAGACTATGTCCAAGGATGTGGTCAGCTTAAATCATCGCCGTTCCCAAATGCTCATTGATTTTGGTCTTAAGCTGGTAGCAGAGGGAAAATACGAAGAAGCACGAAACTCATTTCGCAAAGCAAATCGCGAATGGGAATCCGCTGAATCGCTGACATATTGGGGCTGGATGGAGTATCAGTTAGGAAATCTTGAGAGAGCTATCTCTCTTTGTAAGAAGGCAATTAAAGTGGATCCCAATCTGGGGAATCCTTATAACGACATTGGATCTTATTTGGTTGTTTTAGGACACGAAGATGAGGCGATTGAATGGTTTCAAAAAGCTATTCAATCAAAAAACTATGATGCCCGACATTATCCCCATATTAATTTAGGAAGAATATTTTTGGGGCGCAATTTACCTGTGAGAGCTCTTCAGGAATTTAGGAAGGCCTTAAGTTATTGTCCCGAGGACACTGCTATTCAAGATGCTGTTCGTGCGATTTCGGAAACTCTGCACTAGTTCGCTGATAAACCACTAAACGTCTTTGATGCTCAGTCTTAGGAAGGTTGTACGCTTTGTCTAAAATCAGTTTGAATGTATTCCCAAACCGTCTTTTCACTTCCTTTATTTCTTCATCTGCATTCGGGCCCTTCATAAAAATCAGCTGACCCCCAACTTCCAGAGATCCCGAAGTGCGTAGCGCTGTTTTGTCCATGGTTTCAACTGCTCTGGTAATCACTGCTTGAACCGGAGTTGTGAAACTGCGGCTTACGACTTTGTGTTCAAAAACTTCAATGTCTTTCAATTTGAGTTCAGAAATAACTTCATTTAAGAACTCAATTCGTTTGGGGCGAGGCTCAGCCAAAATCATTTTTAAGGAAGGGATCAAAATCTTTAAAGGAATTCCCGGAAATCCGGCGCCCGAACCCACATCGACGATCGGAGAAGGGAACTTCCAGAGTTGTCCCAGAATCATACAATCGATGTAGTGCTTAGTGACCATGGGTTCAAAGCCCACGATTCGAGTTAGTTCTCGGTCTTCGTTTCTTTTTCTAATCAACTGATGGTATTTCCATAGTTGTTCCAATTGACCGGGATTTAGAGAGATATGCGAGGCCCGAAGCATTTGGTCCATGCTCTCTTTAGTGGGAGCTACTCGAGGGCCCGACGGACGTTTAGGGTAAAATTTATCCCGACGATTTTTCATGGATGGTAGGGTATACGGGTAAAGAACAATCAAATCAAGAGAGGTTATGGTTTCAGCGTGGACTCGGATAAAGACAAACATATTGATGGGTTACTTCCCTTGTTGAAAGTGATTCATGAAGACAATCATTTGCTGCTGGTTTTTAAACCTCATCGCCAGTTGATTCAGTCAGATCAATTGGGGAGTCCGACTCTATTTCTTCAAATCTGCGATTGGCTCAAGGAAAAATATCAAAAGCCTGGTAAGGTCTTTTTGGGAATGGTTCATCGCTTGGATAGACCCGCCGCGGGCTTGGTGGTCTTTGCTAAGACCAGCAAAGGGGCGAGTCGGTTGTCTGAACAAATTCGTGCCAAAGAAATGAAGAAGAAGTATCAGATGGTGGTTCAGGGCGAGTTCAAAAATTCCTCAGGTGAGTGTGTTCATTATCTGTCAGACCCTGAATCGGGGCGAAGTCAGGTGTTTGATGAGCCTCGGGAACATACCAAAAAAGCTGAGCTTTTTTATCGAGTTCTGGAAGTGAAAAAAGGGTTATCTCTGGTCGAAGTGGATCTGATCACTGGACGGCGACATCAGATCCGAGCTCAAATGGCTCATCTCGGATTTCCCATTGTGGGAGATGGTCGCTACGGAGCGAGTCTTTTCTTTAAAGAAGGGTCGATTGCTTTAGTTGCTACGCAGTTGGGATTCAAACACCCAACTACTAGGGAAATGATGAGTTTTGATCTCCCTGACGAATTAAATTCAGCAAAAAGGTTTTTTGATGAGCATTAACTGGAAACCATTTTTGGAAAAAGCTTTAAGTGAGCGGCGAAGCCTTTTTGAACAAACAAGTCGAGAGACAGACTGTTTTCGATTGTTTAACGCAAGCTTAGAAGGGATCCCAGGCTTAGTGATTGAACAGTTTTCAGACGTGATAGTTTTTCAAGTGTTTGAACAAGATTGTCAGCTCGAAGAAGCTCAATTGAAACCCATCGCTGAATGGATTATTTCGCAGAGAAATGCGAGCAGTGTTTATAAAAAGGAGTTCGTAAAAGATCGAAGTCATCAAACAGCAGGAAGCGAATATTATTCCCCTGAGCCTTTAGCTGGAAAAGCTGCGTCTGCTGAACTGATTTGTCACGAGAATGGTTTGGCTTATGAAATACAACCCTTTTCTGGGTACTCCACTGGATTGTTTTTAGATCAAAGAGAAAATAGAAAGTTTTTAAGTGCGCTAGCTTCTGGAAAAAATGTTCTCAATTTGTTCGCTTATACTTGTGGATTTAGTCTGGCCTGTGCGGCAAATGGAGCACAGACTACGAGTGTAGATCTTTCAAGAAAGTATCTGGATTGGGGAAAAAGAAATTTTGAACGAAACAAAATCAAAATAGAGAATCATGAGTTTATTGCGCAAGACACTTTTGAGTTACTAAAGAGAGCCGAAAAAAAAGGAATGAAATTCGATTTGGTGATAGTCGATCCTCCGAGTTTCTCGAGAACAAAAGCAGGAGGAGTATTTAGTCTTAAGAAGGATTTGGGACGATTGCTTCGAGCCATCGCGCCTGTTGTTGATAAAGCGGGAACACTCTTTTTTTCCTGTAACTTCTCAGAGTGGGACTCTCCTCATTTACAGAGCAAGTCTGCTCAAGTCTTAGAGGAGTTCGGTCATTGGAAATGGCAAAAGACTCCAGAAGCTCCAAAGGATTTTGAAAGCGCAGTGAATCCAATCAGCCAATGGATGGCAATTAAGCTTTAACGTAAGTTCTGCCAGTAGGGGCAACTTTGCGGTTAGTGGGACGAACCATAACCCAGGAATTAATATGTCCAGGGACAGTTCCTTTCACTAAAAGAAGATTTTCTGTTTCTTTTACATCGAGAACTTTTAAGTTCAAGGTTGTGGTTCTGACATCGCCCATTCGTCCAGGCATTCCCTTGTTTTTAATAACTTTACCAGGGAATGTATTCGCTCCGTTCGAACCGCCATGTCGGAAATAGTCAGAGACCCCGTGAGTAGCATCGGCTCCATGGAAACCCCAGCGCTTAACCACGCCCTGAGTCCCACGACCCTTCGAGGTTCCTACCACATCCACTTTGTCCCCTTTTTGGAACATACCAACAGTTAAAGCTTGTCCAGCTTTGAACGGTGTGATGTCCGCTGTGGAATCCAATCGAAATTCTTGTCGTTGTGTTTTTGCAGCCATTCCAGCTTTTTTAAAATGTCCAGCAGTGGCCTTATTAATATTTTGGGGTTTGCGATTTCCTACAGCGACTTGGAGAGCCTGATAGCCGTCTTTGTCTTGAGTTTTAACCTGAGAAATCATGCAATCGGTGGTGTCGATAACTGTCACAGGGACCAAAGCACCGGTTTCATCAAAAATCTGTGTCATGCCCACTTTACGGCCTAAAATTCCAAGCGCCATTTTACGTTTCCTCTAATTCGGTAAAGAGCTGA
>JBJSXY010000423.1:0-3025 GCA_046086625.1 Pseudomonadota bacterium
AAGTTATTGAAAACAAAAAATAAAAACTGTATAAACTTTGTATACCCACTCAGAATACAGGGGCAGCTTTTCTAAGTATTTAAAAAGACAAAGATAATTTTTTATTTTTCTCCGCTAGGGTCACCCACCTAGTACACAACGTACTCTTTGAAATATGCTAGCGAGGAACTCGATATTGAACGTTAACCGTGAAGCTTCCAGAGTTATCGGAAGCGCAGTTAGTGTCGTTAACCAGGAGGTACAACCGGCCGGTACTGTAAGTGACGGGTGTACTTAAGTAACTTCCCACTAAGAAAGGTGTTCCATTTGCACCTACTTTTCCAAGAAGTGCTGCATTTAAGAAACTCTGTCCTTGAGCATTTTTGCAAGTGTGGGGACTTGTGTTTCCTGTTCCATCGGCCCCTGAATAAATACTGTATCCAATATTGACTTGGCCACTTGCTGTGATGGTTAAAGTAGAACTATAAACCCCGGCAAGACCGATAGGAGCTACATCTACCCCTGTATCGATCCACTGAGTAGAGCGCGAGTCAACAGAGAGGGTTCTTGAGCTGCTTCCTCCCGATGCTCCTCCGCATTGACCAGCGGCCACTGCTTGTTGGCAAGCATAAAGAGAATCAAAAGGGCCTCTGTCACCACATTGAGTACCCCAAATAGATTGGCAGCTAGATCCATTGAAATAAAAGGTTTCTCTGTAAGTGCAAGCTACCGCCGGATAATACGGGCCGGCAAATCCGGGGGTGATTCCACAGCTTCCTCCGGTGGGAGGAACAGGACCTGGAGTGGGATTGACGTAGCTTCCCCCCACATTAAGGGAGATTTGAGCATCGCAGATGGTTCCATTCGTTAGTGACTGCGCGCGAACGTAAATCATTTTTTGACCGCCGCTATTGAAAGTCATCCAGAATTTATCCCACGCATAGTAGTAGCGTCCAATTTCAGAAGAGTCTGGTGTCCAAACATTGATGATTTTTAATTGTTCTGAATAGCCGTAATAACTGGTCGAATTTTTTTGGACTGAGAAGTAGTAAGATCCGCCCACTTGGGGGCTAGAGTAACCTGAAATGGCATTAGGGCCTTGAAGGGAGCAGGCTGAATAAGTTCCTGGATAGGGACTTGTCGTGGTGCTTCCGGTAAAAGTAATTGTGATTTGGCCGGGTGATGCAAAACCGCCGCTAGCAGAACTTGCAGTGACCGTGACGGAACCCGGCGTGGAACTTGTCACCCCAACGTTAGAAACTCCTGTTGAGTTTCCAACAAAAGTGGCTCCAATGGAATTTGATTGAAGTTGAAAGTTAAACAAGTTGTTCGAAGTCCCACTGCCCACCAAATAAACTGTTTGGCCTGTGGCTGCAGTTTTACTAGGGACCGCTGCAATACTGATAGGGGCAACGAGCGAAGTGTTGATGGGGTTTGTTGAGCCACTCGCAAAAGGATCCAGGGTTGGGATCACACTTTGATTTGTGGATGGATTTTGTACGTAAAGAGTTCTCTTTCCAGCAGTTCCGCAGGCTGAAACTAAAACTGCTGCTGAAATCACGCTAAAAATTCGTAGAGATGAATGCTTAAGTTGCGTTCTCATGGTGTACCTCACATTGGGGCTCTTGTTCGTTAATGAGTGCAAGGGGTGCGCCACTGGAAGCTTGAGCGTGAGCCTCTGATTAGGTTTGTGAAACACTTCAGGGTGGGGGCATAAGTTATTGAAAACAAAAAATAAAAACCGTCTAAACTTTGTATACCCACTCAGAATACAGGGGCAGCTTTTCTAAGTATTTAAAAAGACACAGAGAATTTTTTACTCTTCTCCACCGCGGCCACCAAATAAGTCATTTCCCTTATCATCCACAATAATGAAAGCAGGGAAGTCTTTTACTTCAATTTTCCAAATGGCTTCCATACCGAGTTCGGGGTACTCCAGCACTTCTACTTTTGTAATACAGTCTTTTCCGAGCCGAGCGGCAGGGCCGCCAATGGAGCCTAAGTAGAATCCTCCGTACTGTTTGCAACTATCCGTTACTTCTTTCGTACGGTTTCCTTTTCCCAGCATAATGAGCGAGCCGCCTTCTTTCTGAAAAAGAGGGACATAAGGATCCATTCGTTGAGAAGTAGTGGGACCAAAGCTTCCAGAAGCATGCCCTTCCGGAGTCTTTGCAGGGCCTGCATAGTACACAGCGTACTGTTTGAAATATTCTGGAATCCCTTTTCCTTCTTTGATGCGTTCAAGCACTTTTGCGTGAGCAATATCTCTTGCCACAATCATAGGGCCATTTAGCATGACTCTGGTAGCAACCGGAAGCTTGTGAAGTTCCGCTAAAATGTCTTTTAAGGGACGGTTCAAGTCTAACGCCAAGCCCTTGTCGGCTTCGGGAGTCGAGTGGGGTAAGAAGCGAGCTGGATTTTCTTCCAATTGTTCTAAGAAGAAGCCGTCTTTGGTAATTTTAGCTTTGATTTGTCGATCGGCCGAGCAAGAGACCCCAATGCCGATGGGGCAGCTTGCTCCATGACGAGGAAGTCGAATGACTCGAACATCATGAACGAAATATTTTCCCCCAAACTGAGCGCCAATTTTTGTTTCTCTAGCCCACTTTTCCACGAGCTTTTCCATTTCTAAATCGCGATAAGCTCGGCCTCCCATATTTCCAGAAGTTGGTAAATCGTCATAGTAACCACAACTCGCAAGCTTCACCGTTTTTAAAGTCATTTCAGCAGAAGTGCCTCCTACGACAAATGCCAAATGATAGGGAGGACAAGCGGCGGTGCCCAATTGCGAGAGAGTGTCCTTAACAAAAGCTTCCATCGATTCAGGATTCAAAACAGATTTTGTTTTTTGAAAAAGGTAGCTTTTGTTGGCACTTCCGCCGCCTTTTGCAATAAACAAAAGCTCATAGGAATTTCCGGGCGTGGAATAAATTTCAATTTGAGCGGGTAAATTGGTGCCGGTATTTTTTTCCTCATACATGCTTAAAGGGGCTAACTGGGAATAGCGGAGATTTCTTTTCTGATAAATTTGAAAAACTCCCCGACT
>JBJSXY010000424.1:0-7278 GCA_046086625.1 Pseudomonadota bacterium
TCCAGGATCTCTTGGTACTTGCTTCCGGAAGAACGATACAGGCTGAGGCTCCCAAAGCAGTCGACCAACAAATCATCAGCCAACTCATGAACGATAAAAACCCCGAAATACCAAAAAACAAAACAGAGATTAGGGAAACGCTTAATTATGCAAAAACGGATGCCAACTATGCCACTGTCACTTTAGAAGTGACTCCGGATCAAGCGCAGACAATCGCTTTTGTGATGAGCACCTATGGTGGAACCCTTACTCTTTTAATGAGAAATGCAGATGACAGGACTATCTCTTCGAAACGCAACCAAACTTTGGAAGATGTTATGGGGCCCGATTCATTTTTTGTGAGAGGTCCAAAGCAAAAGGAAGCAGCACCAGCTCCAAAAGTGAAGTTTAATGATTTTCAGGGTGGAAATCTCGTTCCGGTAACAGAATAACGGAATGAGTTTTAGGAAGGAAGTAGTCATGAAGGACAATTCCATAAATCGCTTTCACTTCGTCATTGCAGCCCTGCTTTTTTGTATTCCTTTTCTTGCCTTAAGCGCTGATGATGAAATTGAAAAACCCGTAACTGATGAGGCAGTGATTGTTAAAGGAAAAGAGAAAAGCTTGACACTCCCCATGGGCGCGTCACGCATCTTACAATTTCCATTTGTGATTGGACCCGTAAATCTGGGAGATGAGACGGTTCTCAAATATGAACGGTACAAGGAAAGGGGCATTGCAGATACGAATAAGCTCATGCTAACACCCAAAGTACCTGGCACGACCGATCTCACAATCCACGACATCACCGGTGTGCCTCGTATTTCTTACACCGTTCGAGTTACTCGAGAAGATTTGGGCCAAGTCATGGCACAACTGGAGGAACTCTTAGGCGATATCGAGGGTTTGAAAATCAGAGCGGTAGGCGGAACCGTAGTTTTAGATGGTGAAATCGTTCTTCCTAAAGACATGGTTAGGATTAATCGCGTCGTTGAAGCATTAAAAGAGAGAGATACTAAAAAAGGTTCGGTTCCTGTAAAAAACCTTGCAAGCATCAGTAAACTCACCATGACCATTCTGGCCGAAAGAATTGAACGCGAAATTGGATCTCCAGAGATCACCGTAAAAGTGATTAATAACAATTTGTTTCTCGAGGGCACAGCAACAGATGATACCGAAGCTGATCGAGCAAAAGAAATAGCGCGCACTTATATGCCTGAAGTCGTTGTTTACAAAGCAAAAGGCGATGCGGATGTAAAAGAAAAAGCTGAAGGAGGAGAGTCGGGAAATCCCACAATTTACGACTTTTTAAAAACGCGCAGAAGAGCTTCCCCTCCCCCTGCGCCCGATATCAAAATTACTGTAAACTTCGTCGAGCTCAGCAACGAATACGACAAAGCATTCAATTTTAACTGGAGACCTCTTTCGGAAGATCAAAGCGCCGTAAAATTCGACAGTGCTGCTGGAGAAATCACTTCAACCCTCATTGCAACGGTCAGTGGTCTTCTACCCAAGCTGAGTTCCCAAAAGACACATCAACATGCACGGGTTCTAAAGCAACAACAACTGATTGTTAAGGATAAGTCAGAGCAACCAGCTAGCATCGATAGCTCAGTAGACATCTATTCCAGCGTATTAAATGCCAACGGAGTTGCTTCACTCACTCAGGTTCCTGTCCAAAACACGGTTAGAATTAAAGCTGCTACCATTGATGGCTCCGACAGTATTGACTTGGGTGTCCAACTCTCCCTGGGTTCTGTTATTGGGAACAATCAAGGTCAACCCATTGTGGCCAGGAATTCCCTAGCGACTACTATCAATGTAAAAAATGGAGATTCAGCTGCTATTGGGGGCTTTGCTATTGACGAAGCATTAGCGGGTTATAATCGTGCTCCATCAGCTGCCGGTGTTGCTTCCGGAGCTGCTGGCTTTGGTGGTCAAGGCGGACAAAATGCGAATCAGAATCAAAGTCCGCTTTTTAATTTAAATCGGTCGAAGGCATTTGATCGCAGAAAACAGCAGTACATTATTTTTGTCACACCCGAAGTTTTAAAAACGGCAAGTGCCGGAAACGAAGACATGACAAGAAAGTTTCGTCTAAATTCTGGGGAAAAATAGTACCAACTTATGGCAACTTCACACGTCATTTCCATTATTGGGGGCAAAGGGGGAGTCGGTAAATCTACTTTTGCTGTCAATTTTGCCATTGCAACAGCGATTGATACTAAAGCAAAGATCTGCCTCGTCGATCTGGATCCTAAAGCCTGTGGCGACATGGCTTTGCTTTTAGGAATTCGACCCAAAAGAACTCTTTTGGAGTTGGGCCAACACGAAGGAAAGTTTGATCCCGCTCTTATAACGAACTATATTTCCCCCCATGCTACGGGTATTCATTATATCCCAAGCGTTCTTGAGCCCGAACAAATGACACAATTAGAACCGCAGCAAGTGACTCGAGGTTTTCAACTTCTGCAAAGTGTTTACAATTATATTATTGTAGATATGGGTTCTGATATAGAGCCTCAAAATATTAAAGCACTAGAAGCAAGCACTTTGATTTTAGTAGCGACGCTTCCGGAAATTTTGGTTCTGCACCACACAAGAAAGGTAATTGAAAAAGTTCAAAACCTTCTTTTCCCACCTGAATTGATTAGGCTTGTGGTCAATCGTTTTTCATCAACCAAGGGCATTTCCCCGCAGGTCATTCAAACAAATTTAAAGAGACAAATCTTGGGTCTCATTCCCGAGGACGAAGCCACAACGGTTGCTTCCATGGCAAAGGCTCAGCCCTTCGTGGCATCAGCTCCCAGGACAGAAATCACAAAGGCCTACTTCACTTTGTTTCGCACGATCCAGCAGCAACAACTTTTAGAAAAGTTATCCCAAATAAAGAAACCGACGGATTCTGCTTCTCGATTGGGAGCAACCAAAGCGCTGCGATCAACCACAGAAGATAAAAAAGCGCCCTCACAGGTGGTATTTGACCGCACTCAAATGCGAGATGAAAAGCCCTCGGATCAGTGGTCCGCTTTAAAACAAAGAATTCACAAGCAGCTCATTGAAACCATGGATCTTAAGAAAGTAGATACTGAAACGGGTAACGATCCCAAAAAGAAAGCCGTTTTAAGAGAAAAAACAAAGACAGTCGTCGTTGAGCTTTTAGATAAAGAAGAACATCCTTTTCGCTCCCGAGATGAAATCCAAAAAATCGTTAAAGAAATTTTGGATGAAGCTCTTGAGTTGGGACCCATTCAAGATCTTCTCATGGATGACTCCGTCAATGAAATCATGGTCAATCGAAAAGACCAAATTTTTGTAGAACGGGGAGGCAAACTGGTCCTAAGTAATGTCAACTTTTCGGGGACGGCACAACTCTTGGGGGTGATCGAACGAATTGTATCCAGTGTAGGCCGTCGGATAGATGAAAAACAACCCTATGTAGATGCTCGATTAGCTGATGGCTCTCGTGTTCATGCCATTATTCCCCCGCTCGCTATTCAAGGGCCGATGCTGACCATTAGAAAATTTTCTAAGAACAGGATCACTTACAAAGACCTAGTGAAGTATGGCTCAATGACGGATGAAATGGCTGATTTTTTGAGGGCCTGCATCGAAGCTAGATTGAATGTGGTTATTTCAGGGGGAACTGGATCTGGTAAGACCACTCTTCTTAATGTGTTGTCCTCGTTCATTCCCAATGGAGAACGCATAGTAACTGTCGAAGACTCTGCCGAACTTCAGTTGATTCAGGAACATTGGGGACGTCTTGAAACTAGACCCGCTAACATGGAAGGAAAAGGGGAAGTGACCATTCGGGATTTGGTGAGAAATACATTACGTATGCGACCCGATCGAATTGTAGTCGGAGAGTGCCGTTCGGGGGAAGCGCTAGACATGCTTCAAGCTATGAATACTGGCCATGATGGAAGCATGACAACGGTTCACTCGAACACTCCACGGGATTGCATTGCACGTTTAGAAACACTCTGCTTAATGGCCGGAATGGACCTTCCTGCCAAAGCGATTCGAGAACAAATCGCATCAGCAGTTAATTTGATCGTGCAACAGACTCGGCTTTCAGATGGTTCGAGAAAAGTGACTAGCATTACGGAAGTGATTGGCATGCAGGGAGATGTAGTCACTTTACAGGAAATTTTTGCTTTCAAAAAAACGGGGATGGACAAGAATCGAAAAGTAACCGGCAAGTTTGTTGCCACTGGTTTCATTCCGAAATTTATCGACGAACTCGATGCACAAGGAATTAAAATTCCTCGAGGAATTTTTTCAGTGAGCTAACTATGGAAACCTCCTTACTTTTTAAATTCGGTGCAATTGGTTGGGTCGGGGGAAGTTTGTTTTGGGGTTTAACCCAAAATGGTAATAGCCTCTATACTTGGTTTGGCGGCAAAGGCAGCGAACAAATTGCACAAATGGCAACTAAATTAGATCTCATGTTTATTGAAGTTTCGGAAAAAAATTTAATTCGTTTCTATTACAGTTACCTTTTTTGCCTTTTTCTTTTAGGGGTCTTTTTCCTGTCTCCTAATTTAGGTGCGGGTTTTGCCTTTGGACTCTTGTTTGTTTGGCTAGGATGGACTCTTCCCTTGAGACTTATCAACATCCTTTTTTCTCGACGTATTAAGAAATTTGTTCTCCAAATGGTCGATGGCCTTAGCTTGATGTCGAACGGTCTTCGATCGGGCCTTAACGTTCCCCAGGCCATTTCGATTGTTCAAAACGAATTACCTAACCCTATTTCGCAGGAGTTTGGACTAATTCTATCTCAAAACAAATTGGGGATTACTTTGGAAGAGGCAATGAGCAACTTGTCGAAACGAATGTCTCATGATGACATCGAAATGTTTACAACAAGCGTTAACATCTTAAAGGAAACTGGGGGAAACTTGGCTGAAACGTTTGACACGATTGCTTACACAATTCGAGAGCGAATAAAGATTGAATCAAAAATTGCTGCCATGGTCTCCCAGGGAGTTCTCCAAGGAGTGATTGTGGTGCTTATGCCCTTCGCGTTAGGCGCCATTCTTTATCAAATTGATCCAGAGAAAATTAGGCCCATGTTTACGACTGTGCCAGGGTGGATCATGTTAGTGCTCATGATGACATTGCAATTTTTAGGGGGTTGGACCATCTGGAAAATAGTTCAAATTAAAGTTTAGTTTTCCAGAAAAACGGTTCAAGTATAATAGTGAAAATGCACAAAATTAATAACATCTTTAGCGTTGTCTTGGCCTTTTTTGCTGCAACCTCTTTCGGAGTCACAATCAACCGGGTGAATGGAAGTTTAAACATTTCTTATGTTGATTTTAGCGTTCCCGGTTACGCTGTTCCATTAGAATTGGTTCGTTCGTACAACTCAATTACAGCCCTGAGTGAAACTTCAGGCTGGTCCGGAGCCTTTGGTTGGGGCTGGACCTCTCCTATTGAAACAACTCTTACAGTAACACCTGAGAAAAAAGTAATCCTGAGAGATGGCGGCACGGGCAACAATATCATTTTTAGCCCGAGTCAACCGAATGAAAAAGCTATTGAGGCGTTCAGCTCAAGTGTGAAAAAAGCTTATTTCGAACAGCAAAAACGCAGAAAACTGACCGAAAGCGAACTGAGTCAACTGGAACTCCCAAGCTCAATAACTACAAAACTAAAATCAGATAGTCAGTTCAGGTCTGAAATGGCTTCTCGCTTCGGAATTACGACCGATCCAGGTTCCGAACTCCTGGTCTCTTCGGACTACGGATATCAGACGCTTCAGTTTAGAAAGAATCAATGGTTTAGGGAAAAAGATGGGATTGCCCAGATTTTCGATAAGGATGGCAGACTTACCCGACAAGTAGACAAAAATGGTTTTTATTTTGATTACATTTATGAAAATGGAAACAAATATCAAGTCACCGAAATTCATGATCAAGATAAAGTCACAAGTCTCAAACTGGTTTGGAAAGGGGACAGAATTGTTTCCGCTACCGATAATAGAGGTAGAAAGTCATCTTACCAGTATGATGGCCTTGGAAATCTTACTCAAGTAACCGATTCGAATCAGCAAATTTATTCCTTCAAATATGAAGGAAAAAAATATCCTCATTTACTGACCCAAATTGATTACGTCACCGAAAGCAAAGGCCGCAATTTAATCTCTCGAGTATTCCAATACGATGAGAGTGGACTTGTAACCTATCACCGAGACAAAGAGGGTCTTGAAACCCTTTTTTCTTATGGCCGCACCTCAACTAATCCAGATTTTAATTTCTGGACCAAAACGATTTACAAATCATCTGTTTCACAACCCCAGGAAGTCTACGAAGAGTTTCTCTTAAAACTAAGATCGGATGGCACCAAGTATCTTTACAAACAAGATGTTAAGGAAGGAACTTCTTCCTCTTCGACTTTGTTCTCATCTTGTTGCGGAAAACCGCTCCAAATAACCAAAAACGGCGAAGTTACTACTTTTAAATACACCCCAGATGGTCTCTTGAAAGAAAAAACAAACCCTCGTGAATCCATTCAAGTGGAATACGAACCCAAGTGGAATAAAATTACTAAAGTGATTCAAAACGGGGTCGTGTCCAATTATGAATACGACAATCGGGGAAACTTGATTAAGGCAAGCAATTCAAGAAAGGAAAAAGTAGCTCTCACCTATGATAAATATGGTCGAATTACGGAGTTAACAGATCTGGCTAAGAAAAAAATTACTTTCAAATATGGTCCGCTTGGGAAACCTGTTCTGATTGCCGATAATAGTCTGGGTAGTGTGAAAATAAATTATGATCTTGATGGACGAATCTTAAAAACAGAGACGGAGTTTCGGGGATCTAAGAACCGTAGACCCACTGAAGAGGAATCTAAGGAAGTTATTAGAAAGATTCTTGGAGGGTTTCAAAATCTCTTGGATATCATTCGACCAGCAGGAATCGGCTTAAGCGTGGAGAGTTAAATATGAAAAAAGAGTTATTCCCCCAATTAAAACAAAAAGCCACGGAAGTGGGCAAACAGGCTAAAAAAGTTTCAGTTGAGGCAAAAAAGACCGCTCAAACTATGAAAGAAATGGTCAACAAAGCTGTCGAATCTATTGACCGGACTAAAATTGCGAAAGGTTTTGAGGTCGGGTCAAAAGGAGCGAAATTGGCCGGCAAAGGGGCTCGGGCCGCTTCGGCTGGAGCAGAGGTGCTAGCCAACACTTTGGAAAAAACCGCTGAGAAGATAAATCAATTGGGAAATAAAATTAAGAACAAGTAAAACCCCTTTTTTATTTTCCAGAAACAGTCTACATTTGAAGCCTTT
>JBJSXY010000425.1:0-2376 GCA_046086625.1 Pseudomonadota bacterium
AAGGACGAGTCCCACAGCGGTTCCTAAAACAGGGACTACACTGAGAACCGCAGCTCCCGCTAAGCTTCCTACAATCGAACCTATCAAAGCCCAAAACGCCCCCCGTTTACTGCCGCCTTTAGCAAGGCTTGCGGCTCCTAAGAAAAACTCGAGCACTTCTCCAAGCGTTGCTAAGACTCCCATCAAAATAAGAACTCCCCAGCCAATATGAAGCGACGAAGTAATCGGAAAGTGCATGGAAAAAAGAAACGTGATCACCAGAATGAGCCAGTTTCCGGGTAAGGCCATCAAAGTAAAAACGGCACTGCCTGAAAGAAGTAAAAATAAAATCAGTACATACAGAAACGTCATACTGGTTTCTTTCGGTGACGGTTTTTCAAGAATCGGAAAGCGCCCACAAGACGAGTTTTCCAATCGGGCTTGGAAGGCGTTCCCCCATGCCGGTAAGGAAGCCAAATGAAAAATTCTTCGTGCTTTTCTATGAGCTCTAAAGGCGTTTCGCCCCACGTTCCTTCAAAAAGCATTTTTCCTTCGACACTTAAGACCTGAACCGGGTTTTTAAACCCTAAGATTTTAGGATGCCCTTCAATGGGAAACATCCAAGTATGAAGCCCTTCGGTTCCTGAAATAGCTTGAAACCCCAACGCCCCAATTCGCGATTTGTCCTGGTGCTGGGGAGGAAGCGTGCTTTGAATCTCATGAAAGACTTCAAAAGCTCTTTCTTCTGCCCAAGCCATTCGCCGCTCGGAATCCGCAAGCTTTAGCAAGATTTTTTCGTCTAAGACCCAAGTCATATGGAGGGGACTGTACTCTATTCCGGTCTCGAGGTAAATTACCCCTCACGGAGGAAGGCCATGTCACAATACCGAGCAAAACTTCAATGGAAGAACCCAGGAACCGATTTTAACTACGATACGTTTGATAGAACCCACGAAATTAGTTTTCCGGGGGGCATTCAAATAAAAGGCACTTCCGCTCCCGAATATTTAGGGAAGAAAGAATTTGCGAATCCTGAAGAACTGCTCGCAGCCACACTAGCAAGCTGCCATATGCTCACTTTCCTAGCAGTGGCCGCTAAAAGCCGGCTCCATGTGACAAGCTATGAAGATAATCCAGTGGCGACGCTGGATAAAAATGCCGAAGGTAAATTGGCAGTGACTCACATTCAGTTAAGCCCGAAAGCGACGTTTCAAGGCGAAACCCCAACTCCTGAAAAACTCCAAGAGCTTCACGCTAAAGCGCATCGAAACTGCTTCATTGCAAATTCGCTTGCTTGCAAAATGGCAGTAGAGCCTAAGAGTTAAAGAGATAGTTCTTTACTAAGGTTTTGGTGTGAATTTTCGCTTTGAGTTTCACCATCATGGTGAAAACTCCGCCTACTTTTCTATCTAAAGAAAGCATTTGAGGGGGCGGGAGTCTTACGTTCTTATCAAACATATAAGGCCGTGCTCGCACCACGGCTTGCTCAGGGAGTGTGCTATGGGCCCAATCGTATTCGCCTTCTGTCAAAACGGGCTCGGTCACAAGAAAACAAAGAGAAATCAAAGTTTTTGCATAGTCTGTTTCTTCAAAAGTGGCGAGAAGGCCTAGTTCGATGAGCGCTCGGTGAGTGGCGTCTCGGTCTTGCTTAAAGCTTGAACGCAACATGAAAAGGTAAGGCTCTAGAAAAGACTCTTCTAAGTCTCTCAATGCTCCAAAATCAAAGAGCACCCACTGGTCGTTCTCGCCTTTGGGATCGAGTCGTATTTGGTAATTTCCGAAGTGGGGATCCGTCTGCACTTTTCCAAACACCGTCACTTCTCGCATGAACAAATCAAAAAAGTTAAGGGCAAGTCGGTTTTTTCGCTCTTGAGAAAGGGCTTCCACTTCGGGAGAGTCGATATTCACGCCTTCTTCAAAGCTCATCGCTAAAACTTCACTCGTCGAGTATTCGGGGATGGGCGTTGGGATTACAAACCGCTCATCGCCTTTTAAAAGATCACGATACTCAGAAAGAAGCTCGCTTTCTCTTCGGTAATCTACTTCTTGAGAAAGCATGCGGTGGGCTTCGTCAAAAATAATGCTTAAATCGAGGTTTCTAGGAATAAGCCCTGCCGCCCCCAAAAGCCTTTTTAAAATTTTCAAATCACTCTCAATCGCGTCTTCAACGCCGGGGTACTTCACTTTGAGAGCGAGCACTCGGCCGGAAGACTTCTCGACTGCTCGGTGCACTTGCCCGAGAGACGCAGCTCCAACAGGAGTGGGGTCGACCACCAAACCATCGAGCTTTTCTTTCCCGAGCTCTAGGAGCAAAATACTTTCCACTTCGGGGTAAACAAGAGCCGGGCTTTCTTTTTGAAGCTTTTTAAAAACGTCGTTGATTTCTTTTGGAAGAAG
>JBJSXY010000426.1:0-2040 GCA_046086625.1 Pseudomonadota bacterium
GGTCTTGGTAAAAGTGTTGAAGGCCTTTTAAGTTCGGACGTTACACTTAAATATAACGATGCTCTTTTTTCCGACACAACGGGTTCTGTAGTTTTCAAAGGCTCAGGAATTAAAACGCCCGCAATCTTAGTCAATAATCCAATGCTTGGGCCTCCTTTTCAAATCCCGGAACTCGACGCTGGCGATTTAGATGTGAAAATGAAGTTTAGCGATGGCGCAATGACCATTTCTAGTTTTAAGCTCGGAAACCAAAAAACAGACTTAAGTGGAGGCATCACGGGAGATGCGAAGTTAGGACTCACTCCAGAACAAACCCAGATCAACTTGACTCTGCGACTCGTTTTTTCCCAGAAAATTCTCACAAATCCTGAATACAAAACTTTTTTGGATTTCTTAGGGGCTTATCGAACCGCCAGTTCGGGCGAGTACGCCATGACATGGAACGCCTCCATCGCCGAAATCCTCAACCTCACCAAAGCCCTCCCCATCCCAGCAAGATAAAAGGTACGGCTTTCCTTTTGTGGGGAAGCACCTTTGCTATCGAGGCACTGCTCTTGCTAGCAAGCTTGAACAATATGCCAAGACCCCATCTGATTCGAACAAATCAACACCCATACCACATTGTTTGCCGGTCAAATAATCGGGAATGGTTTTATATTCCCATTGAAGACTTTTGGAAAATTACTCTAGAGATAATGGCTCGGGAAGCTGTCTCAGCCAGCTTAAGAATCCACGCCTTTGTTCTCATGTCCAACCATTTTCATTTGCTGGCTTCTTCAGTAGATGGAAATTTAGATGAACCCATGAGGTATTTGTTAAGAGAGGTCTGCCGCGAGGTGAACAAGCAGGCGAATCGAATCAATCACGTTTTCGGTGGACCCTATAAATGGACTGTCATTACTAAGACGAGCTACTACCTTCACTGTCTTAAATATATTTATAGAAACCCCGTGAATGCCCAAATCTGTAAACGAGTAGAAGATTACCCCTATTCCACTATTTCAGCGTATGAAAATCCGGAGAAGTTTCCGGTCTCTATTCACCACTGGAAATGGGCAGGGGACTGGTTGAAATGGGGTGATTACCAATCAGTACTTAATTGGCTAAACACCCCTTACCCTCATGGGCTAAATGATTATGTTCGCGCTGCTCTAAAAAAGAAAACGTTTGAAATTCCAAAAAACAGAAACACGGGTCGCATTCCTCAGTTTTTTGAGGATCTCTCGCCGCTTCACCCGCAAAAGGAAAGCCGTACCTTTTAGCGGGAGTATCGAAGAGAGATACGGAAGAGGACGAATCCGAAAACGAACCAAACAAACCACAAAAGCACATGATAAACGGGAAAAATTCCCTGACTAAATGTTTGCTTCAAATTGAAAATCAATTCGCCGAGGGGAGGCAAATACTGATAGATTTTATAAAGAGTCCACGATTCACCCATTCCGAATCGAAAGATTGTTCCCGCAACTTGCAACGCTATAAAGCTTCCTGCAGCGAAAAACAGAGTCATCACTTGCCCAACGACCATCGATAAAATGCCAAAAAAGAACAAGAGAAATTCAAAAGCCAGCAGCTCAACAAAAAGACAAGTCGCAAGAGCAGTCCAGGAAAATTTCGGATGTAAAATAGCTTCTTTACCAAACACCCAATAAAACGCGCCCAAAAGAATTCCAAACTCTAAAAGAATGAGAATCAGAAAACTAAGACAATAAACACAAGGATAAATCCACTTCGATACCGGAAGCACAAAAGTTAGCAAGCTTCTTTCACCCTGGTGAAGATAGGGAACCATCCACACTCCATAAATGGCTGACAGAAAAACCCCCATAAAAAGGGATAAATAAATCGAAACAAAAAGACCCTCTCGAGGACCTACTGTGGATACAAGTCCCTGAATTGAGAAAGTTGCCTGTTTAACAAAGGAAAGACCGACGTAGTGGAGCAGAAATGAAAACACAAGAAGCAAAAGAAGCAATTTCGAGCGAACGATATAGCGTAAACTCTCTCTGAAAAGAACCCCGGCCGCTTTGACCCAAAGCC
>JBJSXY010000427.1:0-2936 GCA_046086625.1 Pseudomonadota bacterium
CCTGGAAATAGAGGGTGGAGTCCAAAATTGCGATCCAAATCTTGTTTGGGGTTGTAACTTTTCTATTCGTAAAGAGCTCTTAATCGCTGCAAACGGTTTCCATCCCGATGGGATGCCCAAGGAGCTAATTCGATTTCGGGGAGATGGAGAGACTCACGTTTCAAGATTTGTTGCAAAAACAGGTATGAAAACTATCTTTCATCCGGGAGCATCGGTCTTTCACAAAGTCACTCAAGAGCGAATGACCTTTGAATATTTTCGCCAGCGTGGATTTAATCACGGCATTTCTGATTCTTTTACTAACCTTCGGTCACAAAAATCTGGAGAACTTGCCCAACAGCATAGACTCATTTCAGTTTTTAAACCAATCTTACGTGGTTTAAGAGACTTAGGATCTCGAATTAGAATTCCCTCCGACACCAGAAGAGCACTTACCGAACTAAAATTGGGGTATAGCGCAGGGTGGAAGTACCATCAAGAGGCGTATTATGGTGACCCTGAAGTACATGATTGGGTGCATCAGTCTAAGTATTACTGACCCAATAACGTGACTCTCGATTCAAAAATAAGCTTGGCATCCAACCACTTAAATAGTACCTGTTAAGAGTAGTTTTTTAATTAAATCTCAAGTAATTAACGATTTTTTATGAATCAAATTTCCGGTTCCTCCAACACAGGAAAGAAGCACGCAATATTTTCCGATTACGGGCAATATTATGATCTTCTCTATGGTGATAAAAACTACGTCGAAGAGGTTTCATATATCACCAATCTGTTACATCGAATTGGCGTCCGCTCTGGAAAAATTCTGGAGTTTGGTTCAGGTACCGGTAGGCACGGGAGATTATTAGGCGAACAAGGTTTTTCTGTGGTTGGTATTGAGAGAAGCCCGGTTATGGCATCCCGCGCCGTTTTAACCGAAAGCTTCAAATGTTTAGTCGGCGACGCTTGCACGACTAAAGTAAATGACAAGTTTGATGCGGTCTTGGCTTTGTTTCATGTTGTTAGTTATCAAATCAGCAATGAATCACTTCTGCAGTTGTTTGAAAATGCAAGTGCACACTTGAGTCCAAATGGATTTTTCATTTTTGATGTTTGGTATTCACCGGCCGTTGGCAAAAACATTCCAGAAGCGCGAATTAAGAAGGCCTTTAATGAAAATCTTAAAGTGACTCGATTTGCTCAACCCCGCCTCAAAGCGGATTCAAATCAAGTTGATGTGGAATACGAGATAATTGTTCAAGATCGATTAACTGGTAAAGTGGAGACCACAGAAGAAACTCACAGCATGCGCCATTTCTCTACGCCCGAGATAGACCTAATTGGTAAACTCACTGACTTTAAAATCGTTTGTGCAGAGGAATTTATGACTGGCAATTTACCGGGATTCGACACTTGGGGCGTTTGCTACGTTTTAAAAAAAATACAGCACACTCCTCTGAACACTTAAGATGAGCACTCAAAATGATTGAAGAGTTAAAACATAAAGGCAGGTTGTATGCTCTGATTTTGCGTGCCAACTACAAAGCTGATGGCATCGAGTTTTTCACCCCTAATGAATTTTCCCAACAGTTGGCTTATATGAGACGACCGAGGGGTTACCTAATAAAACCACATGTCCATAATTCAGTAACTAGAACTGTAGAATACACCAAAGAAGTTCTTTATATTAAGTCGGGATCCGTGCGAGTAGACTTCTATGACGATCAGCAAAAATATTTAGTCAGCAAAGAAATTAAAACGGGGGATGTCATCTTGCTCGCTTTCGGTGGCCATGGATTTCATATGCTTGAAGAAAGTGAGATTATTGAAATTAAACAAGGCCCCTACGCTGGTGAGATGGATAAAACTCGGTTTGAACCCATTGATGATTCTCAAATGAAACTGGAATAAAAAAACCACATGCAGGTTCCTGTCAACACTCCCGATCTTACTGGAAACGAAAAAAAATACTTACTGGAATGTATTGATACTGGCTGGATATCGAGCGAAGGTCCCTTCATTCATAAATTTGAGCTCGGCATGGCTTCTGCGGTTGGCAGGCAGTTCGGCATTGCCGTTTCAAATGGAACTGCCGCCCTAGAAATAGCTATTAAGGCGCTTAAATTAGGCCCAGATGATGAAGTTATTATGCCCACCTTTTCGATTATTTCCTGTTCTGGGGCTATATACAAAGCAGGGGCAAAGCCTGTTTTGGTAGATTGTGACTTAGATACCTGGAACATCTCTATCGATAAAATAGAAGAAAAGATTACTAAGAAGACCAAAGCAATCATGGTGGTACATACCTACGGATTACCCGTAAACATGGATCCGATTATTGAACTCGCCGAAAAGTATAATCTCAAAATCATCGAAGATGCAGCGGAAATGCACGGACAAACTTATAAAGACCGGCCGTGTGGCTCTTTCGGTGACATAAGCATTTTTAGTTTCTACCCCAACAAGCACATTACTACGGGCGAAGGGGGAATGCTGGTTTGTGATTCATCTGAACTTGCAGAGAGTTGTCGGCAATTACGAAATCTCTGTTTTATTCCCCCTAGACGATTTGTGCACCAAGAACTGGGTTGGAATTATCGGATGACAAACCTCCAAGCAGCTCTTGGGTTAGCCCAATTAGAGCGCTTGACCTCCTTTGTGGATAAAAAAAGGCGAATGGGGGAGCGCTATCTAACTAAATTGTCTTCGCTTGAAAAGCACGTCTATCTACCAAAGAGAGAGACAAGCTACGCAAGAAATATCTACTGGGTTTTTGGGCTGGTCATTAAACCCGAAGCTCCTTTTGACGTGGAACTTGTCATGGCAGAGCTTGGTCGTCGCGGCGTTGGTACTCGACCTTTTTTTTGGTGTACTCATGAACAACCTGTTTTCAAAAGAGAGGGCTTGTTTGCGGGGGAAAACCATCCGAATTCCGAGCTTATCGCTCGCAGGGG
>JBJSXY010000428.1:0-3339 GCA_046086625.1 Pseudomonadota bacterium
AATGGATGGAGTTTATACAGATTTTCGTCAAGGATCGATTCAAAAATCCGGACGAGCGCTCGATGTTGCCATTGAGGGGACAGGTTTTTTCGAAGTCTTAACTCCTGCCGGAATTCGATATACTCGCCAGGGAAATTTCACCATCGATCAAGAAGGACGGCTCGTCACTACGAGTGGTTTTCCCGTATTGAGTAAAGCTACTCAAGGTCAAGTCGCTGTTTCTCAGCTCGAACTACCAGGGGCTCCTCCAGTGAGTGGTCAAGTGCCTGATCGCCAGCCAGATGCCCAAGCCCGAGTAATCCAATTAGGACAAGGACCCATTCAAATCACCGAAGATGCTCGCATTCTCCAAAATGGAGCTGAAGTAGCTTCACTCAGTGTTGAAGAATTTAACGAGCCCCAATGGCTAGAAAAAATGGGGAATAGTCTTTACCGAAATACCCACCCAAAAAACTTAAAAAATGAAACGGTGAAGAGCAAATTGCATCAAGGATTTATTGAAGGCTCGAATGTAAATCCCGTATCTGAAATGACAAGACTCATTGAAGCCACTCGCGCCTATGAATCTCATATGCAAGCGGTAAAAACATATCAGGATATTGATAGCAAAAGTGTGAATGATATCGTTAAAGAAAGATAAAGGAGCTTATCATGATTAGCGCCCTCAATAGTGCAGCTTCTGGAATGGAAGCTCAAATGGCCCAGATCGATAGCATTTCAAATAATTTGGCCAACGTAAACACGACTGGCTACAAAAAGAGTCGAGCCGAATTTCAAGATTTGCTCTATGAAACTCTTCAAGAACCTGGAGCCAATACCTCTTCTCAAACCCAAGCTCCTGTGGGGATTCAAAGAGGGATGGGCGTGAAGATATCAGGAACTCAAAGAAACTTTGAAATTGGAAGTCCGGTTTCTACGTCGAGAGACTTAGACATGATGATTCGTGGAGAAGGCTTCTTCATGGTTCAACTTCCCACTGGAGAGACTGGCTATAAGCGTGATGGTTCTTTCTTTCAGTCTTCCACGGGAAGAATTGAAACCATCGATGGTTATCCGCTCCAACCCGAAATAACGATTCCTCCCAATGCTAAAAGAGTTGAAATTACCGATGATGGAACCGTATGGGCGATTATTTCCGAAACGGAAAGACAGCAATTGGGTCAAGTTCAATTAGCAAGTTTCTTGAATAATGGCGGTCTTAAAGCGATGGGAAAAAACATTTTTCTCGCTACTGAAGCCAGCGGTGCTGCCAACATTTCCGTTCCTAATCAAGCTCCAGTGGGAGGAATCATGCAACGGTATTTAGAATCCTCTAATGTGGATGTTGTGAGGGAAATGACCGACATGATATCTACGCAACGAGCTTTTGAAATGAATTCAAAGGTTATTCAGACGGTCGATCAAATGCTTCAAAACACTACTGCCATTAGGTGACGTGTGAAAAGTCTGATTTTTGGAATGTTACTGTGTCGTGCTGTTATAGGATCTCCTCTTGAGCATTCTCTTCGAGAACTCATCCGACAAGATTGGCCCCAAGCTAGTCGGATTGAAGTGAATCAAATCAACACTCGATTGAAAGCCCCTGAAAAAGCTACTGTGATGAGTCTGAATCCTCATCCAGCATTGGGAGCGGTTAGCTTCGAGCTTGCTTGGGAAGAAAAAGGGGAACCTAAGCAAACATTCGGCACGGCCATTGTGAAAGTTGAAGAGCCCGTTGCGATTGCAACAAAAAACGTGAACCCCGGAGAAGATTTAACAGATGAAAATATCGGGTTTGAATCTCGCGAAGTATCTCGGTTTTCAAAAAATGGAATTTTCACTCGAGCAAGTGATCTAGAAGATAAAGTGGCAAGAGCTTTTATAAGAGCGGGCAGTATCATTAATCCGACTCAAGTGGAAACTCCTTCGGAGATACGAAGAGGGGAGACTGTTGATTTGTTTTTCGAAAGCGGACCCGTTTCAATTACGGCTCGAATGAAAGCTTTGGATAGTGGCCGCACGGGTCAGTGGATTCGAGTGGAGAACCAGAACAGTAAACGAATTGTAAGAGCGAAAGTAGTGGAACAAGGGCGAGTGGCACTTAAGTAATCGAAGGAGAGAGGATGAGAAGCACAGTTTTTGGATTTGTTTTGATGTTTTTAGGGGGGTGTGCATGGTTTACGCCCTCCAAAAATGAAGTGGAGATTCAGCCCCCGCCTAAAGTGACTCACTATCCTCAGCAGAAGCCAAGGAAAATTAATCGTGAGTTGGGTTCCTTGTGGAGTGAGGATTCCAGTTGGAATCAAATGTATTCTCCCACTCAAACTCGCGCACCGGGGGATATCGTCACCATTAAACTTGATAAGAAGTTTTTATCTCGAATCGAACAAGCGATTAAGCGCCCCGTCCCTGAAGAACTTCCCGGAGCAGACAAGAAGGAAAGTAAAAAAGATACCAAAAGAGACGGTAAAGTGGCCAAAGGAGCTAACACCGAAAATGATGGAGTTCAACCGACTCCTGTTTCTGCCGAAGGGGGTAGCGAAGGACGAGCTCCTGCCAGTGCAAAGGCTCCTGTGAAATTGCCAGAAGTGGTAGAAGTGACGATCCTTGAAGCTCTCCCTCGTGGTGTTTACCGAGTGGCAGCTAATCATGGATTTAAGCCCGCAGATGATTCTCCTTTTGTTTATATTCAAGGTCTTTTAAGAGAACGTGAAATTGCTTCTGATGACACTACGAATTCCGATGCTCTTTTAGATTTGAAGTTTGAAACGATTAAGCGAGACATGAAAGTAACCACTTACGAAGAAGGAGAAGAGCCATGAAGAGAGCACTTTTTGTTCTTCTCTTAAGTGTGGCTTTTCCGGGGTGGGGAGCTCGCCTTAAAGACATTGCTACTTTAAAAGGAGCTCGAGCCAATCAATTATTTGGGTATGGAATTGTGGTTGGGCTTGCTGGATCTGGAGATAAGGCCAATGAACTGACTGAGAGTTCGTTAGGGTTGGTGCTGAGGGGCTTGGGAGTCGATATTAAAAATCAAAAAATGGAAACCAAAAACGCTGCAGCGGTGATCGTGACAGCAACGCTTCCTCCCTATTCCAAAAGTGGCACTCGGCTCGATGTGCAAGTGTCGAGTGTGGGTAGTGCTAGTTCACTTGAAGGCGGGTCTTTGATGATGTCGTCGCTTCGAGGGGCTGATGGAAAAGTGTACGCCATGGCGAGCGGAAAAGTATTGGCATTGAAAAAAATGGCAGCTGCTGGCGGAGGGGGAGGAGGCAGTTCCAATTCACAAAATTTGGTAACGGGCCTTATTCCAGGCGGCGCTACTTTGGAAAGAGAAATCCCTCAAAATTTTACTTCGAT
>JBJSXY010000429.1:0-10309 GCA_046086625.1 Pseudomonadota bacterium
CTTCGGGAACAAGGCCACCTAAATAAATAATCTGTTTGACGCCATTTTCTTTACACGCATTTGAAAAATTATCAGCTAAGAGCAAGTCCGTATCATGGAAATTGCCTTGAAAAAGTTTGGATGACGGCAGCATGGAATGCACAAGATATATGGCGACATCAATCCCCTTTAAGGCTTCAATCGTGCTAGAAGCGGAAAACAGCTCCGTTTCCTTCCACTCCACACCTGATTCGGGGCTCGACGGTTTAGAGCGGCCAAGAGCTCGAACAGAATGAACCGTTTTAAGGTGAGATATAAGATTTTTTCCAACAAAACCACTTGCGCCTGCGATTGCTATTTTTGCCATTTGCGAAACTTAATAGGTTCTCAGTTGATTGTCATTCTTCTTGGGTTAGTAGTCAGGTGTTTGATGGGTGACAGGATTTGTCGGTTCCTGGAAACAGCTTTCGCAAGAATAAAAAACAAAAATACTCATCACTTAGTAATTTCTGTTTAAAACTTTGACTCTTTTTTGGATGTAGACACTTTGTTTGTGTTTTTGCTGTTTTAGCTAAACTTCTCAGTGGCCCGCTTCATGCAACTTCTACCGCCAAACCGGCAAAGCGGGATTGTTCCTGCTTTGTAAATGTTTGTATACGGATAGTGAACGTAACGGGAAGTGGAATATGAAAAAAACGCTGAACAAGTCAAAAACTACTTTTATCGCTCTGGGAGCTTTTATTGCACTCGCTGCAAGGGGACAGGACATTCAAGTGACTCCTCATGCTGCAACAACCGAAAAAGCACCTACGCTTACTTATGACGGCGCTCCAAGAGCCCCTCAGAAAAAATCGCAGTATGATGTGCTTATTGAAAAGCTAGAAAGCTGGAATGGTAATTCCGAAGATGGCTCTCACTCAGTCACAGCGTCAGGGGATGAACTCACTGTCCGATTAAGTGCTTTTGAAATCCAATCCACCATTGAGTCTATAAAGAAAGTGAAACAATATCGCGAAGCCATTGATAAACAATGTAAAGGCATCGACGAAAGCATTCCTCTTTTACTGAACACAATCGATTTCTGTTTAGTGAATAATGTCATTTTTCCTGCTATCAACAAAAGTCGAATTGAACAAAATCGATTCGAAACGAAGCTTTCAGCGAAAGCAGTCAACACTTGTCACGATGAATTAGCAGCTTTTTTTGCCGAAAAGGAAAAACGCACGGATTTAACAGAAAAGGATCTGTTTAAAGCCGATAGAGAGGTTGCTAAGTCACTCTCTTATATTTTTGAAACTTTCGGAGCGAAAAAAGACTCCAAAAATTCTACCATTTTAGAAACTTCTGAACTTGTGAAGTCTATTAAGAAAGTAAATGCTTCAAATCTTTGCCAGGTTAAGATTGATGAACCCAAACCAGATAAAATATCTGATGGAAAGCCCAAAGCGGATTTATCGCCAGTTTCGCCTAAAACAAAGCAACACGAATCCAATTATGAGGAGTCCATCGAGGAATCAACAGAAGAAGAAGAAATCTATCAACCTCTTGCACCTAAGAAAATAGTGGAAGATACGAAACCCGCGCCCCAACCTGTCCAGCAACCAGCACCTACCTATGCACCTGCTCAGCCCACCTATCAACCCACACCTTATCAGCCAGCTCCTTACAAACCCAAAAACTATGAGCCCGCACCTAAGCAACGCAACAATACTCCTGCTTTCATTCCTGCTCCGACCCCAGCACCTCGACGAGCTGTCGTCGGTGGCCCAGGACCTGTGCCAGTAGCTGGAGTTCCGATTGCGAGATCGTTTGGTTTATCACTTGGATTCGGCTCTTATAACTCAACCTTTACAGCTCAACCTTTGCCCTATCCTCCTCCCATGCCGATGATGCCAGCACCCATGCCGATGATGGGTGGAGTGGGCGGATTGGGTGGAATCTCCGGAGTCTCAACAAGTCCTAGAGCTTGTTTAGTGTGTAGTGCAACTCCGACTGTGATGCCGACTTTAGGATTAGCTAATATGATGGCGCGTCCCTGCGCAGTTCAGAGAGTGGGGATTCAACCAGTGGGAGCTTGTCGTCCCAACATGAATCAACCTGTTATCGGCTATCCAGGAGTAAATCCGGTATGGGGTCAGATTCCAAGATATCCAGGAGCTCCAGTAACTCCTGTCACGCCAGGACCCGCGAATCAACCTTCACTCAGCGGTGGGAGCGTGAGCCCCACGAGAACAACGATTCCTAGAACAACGCCGACTTTATTGAGACAAACTAAACGACGCCTTCGTCGATAATAGAGAGACTAGGTTTTACGTTCAATGGGCATGCAGCCTGGTTTATAAGATTGTAAGAGGGGGGTGACTCGATTGAAAAGCGGGTCATCTCCCAATCGAGAAAAAACAGGCGAATGAAATGACTGGGTTGCCATCGGCGCTAACTCAAACATTTTAAACTGCCCCCAGTTTGTGCACCAAATGGCATCGGCCTCCTTCAATGATTGATTGAAAGAACTCATCGGGTCGTTAATATCGTAGATAGATTTTCTTCTTGCTTCAGGAATCTTAAAAAACTTAACCAACCCTTCTGCAAACTCATTATCCTCAGGCCATTCTCGAGTAATATAAATAACTTTTTCACAGCCTATCATTCGAGCTACTTGAGTCGGATGGAGATCTACCCATCCCCCAGCCATATATCCGGATACGCCCGCAGCTCGATGGTCTTCGGTATCTTTTAGTGGATTTATTTTAGAAAGGCCTGGCTCCACAGGAGAAGTCAATAAAACATCACGCCAAGCCATGGTTCCTAGAGGAGTAAACTTCTGAGACTTCACTTCATCTGAGGGACTCCAAGAATTGGCGATTTTCTTTAAATCGGAGTAACGGCCCCAGTAGCCGTAAAGCAATTCATTCTCGAAATCTAAGTCAAATCTGATCTGAGAAGTTCTATCAGTCCAAGCTTTATAGGCATCTTCAAAACGACCCGGAGCTGGATCAGGGCGATTTGTTTCGTAAAGCAATTTATATTCTCGATAGGCTTTTTGAACTTTATCAACTCCTCCCTGAACTATGACAGAGACGGGCACCACTGATTTCAAAGCTCCCCCAATCGGATCATTCAAACGGCTATTGGCAATCGGATCTGAGTTTCTGTACACGTCAAAATAACCTCGCATGAGACTTCCCACTTTGTTTTCACAATTTTTACCCAGACTCGTTTTTATGAATTCATCCCAACTCATTCCAAGTGCGCTACTCACGCAGGAACTGTCGAATAATTGGGTCATTTTCGCTCGGGGATAAGCTCCCCCTCTTCCCGCTAAAAAATCAGCAACAATTCCTACTTTTCGGTAAAGCCTTGGGAAATCAACGATTCCCTCTCTAAAAAGAATCGAAACATCGCTATTATTAAAATCAAGAGCATTAACCGCTCTCATGATCTCCCAACGCTTTTGAGCTGGTAGATCAATGAGATATTGCTCGATATCGCCAAGAATTTCACGATTGATGAAGTCGGCTCCCGACAGAGCCGTAAACTGATAAAACTTATTTGCCATGATTCGCCAAGCAAATCGATGAATGATTCGTCGTTTCAGCCTCTTAAATAAACCTTTTGTTCTAGGGTGAAACCCGTACTTTAAAAAATCCTCGCCTTGTTTAGCTTCAGCTTGGTTGGCTGGATTATCAGTGTCGAGCGCTTGTTTCACCATGGGGCTATTCAAAAAGTTTTTGACAACAAGCTCTCCCATTTTTAGTTGGAACGAGAGCCTCGACCGAACCGTCTGCTCATCGCAGGGGTTAGAACCACAATTCCAAACCAGGGGATTAACAAGAGCGCTCTCATACAGAAAGACCGAAATAGCAGAAGAGCTTGAACCAGCCGCACCATCAATTACCCCAAAGCGCTCCACTATTCCCGCCATAGAAGCCAAGTGCGCTATCACTTTGTCTCCGTTTCCCCGCAATGCAGCGCACATTCTGGGACGTTCAGGCGAATAAAAGCCCGTATCAGTTTTTGAAACTAATTTATCATCTCGATTTAAAAACCCAGTTCTTAAGGGTACTGGTCTTCCCCCTGCCAGTTGCCTATTTCCAAGTAGGGTTTGGCACGCCCCAACACAAATGAGAATCACCAAAGTCATCAAACAGAAAAACATCTGCAAACGAAATATTTTCACGGGGTTATCTCCTGAATAAAACGGGAAGGAAAAGAAACTCTAGTTTACTGGATTTCGATCCGTTTTTGTACCCGCGGCGTGACTAGTTTTTCATCTCTCAAGTACAATTCGTAAGAAAGGAGAATTTTATGAAAAATTTTGGAATTATTTTAGGTTTACTGGTTTCTGGGCTGAGCTCTGCCGGGGATGCTGATTTTCAAGAGCACAAAACGAGGATGCTACAAAATGTCGAGGATCGAATTAGTAAAATCAATGAACATAAAGCGTGCATCACAAATGCAGCTTCAGACGAAGCCCTGAGAGCTTGTGCCAACAACTTACGATCCTGGCACGAAGGAAAACAAAAAGAGCGTGCCGAGAAGCAAAAAGAAAGAATGCAAAACCGAAAAAAATAATTAGATCTAAGTTCTAATTGTTTTCCATTTAAAAATAAGTTTTAGGAGCGAGCCCAAGATTAAAAGGACCAAAAACAGACTTGGGACTCCTCCTAAAACAGAAAGCGTCTTTATTCCCTTAATTCCCTGCCCCGAAACCATCACTCCAGCTGCTAGTCCCACACAAATTCCCCAAAGGATTTTGATAGAAGTGGGCGCTTCAGGGTTTTCAGGGGAAATTCCTTTTGTACTTATCGCAGCCATAGCAGACGTATTTGCTTCGGCAGAAGTTACGTAAGCCAAAAAGGCTGTAACGATCACCAAAATAGTACACACTGCTTTCAATCCCTCAGCAATGGATAGTTTTCCAATCAAAGCGTAGAGCGCTGCTTCAACTCCTTGAGTTTGAATAACCTTAAAAATTTGGCCAGATGTCTGAAGATCAGAATGAACTGCCCAGCCCCCAAAAATAGCCATCCACACCCAAGCAAAAAGGCTTGGTAAAACCAGATTCGTAATAATGACTTCTCTGACCGTATCACCGTAGGAAATTCGCCCCAAGAACAAAGCGGTTACAGGAGCCCAAGCAAGCCAGTTACACCAATAGAAAAGGGTCCAGCTCTTCACCCAGGGATCGACTTGTCTAGCTTCTCCAAGATAAAGACTTCTTGAAACAAAATCAGAAAAATACATTCCCAACGAATCAAATCCCGTCCTAAAAATAAATGATGTAGGGCCAACAATTAAAATCAGCAACGCCAAAACAACAAAAACACTTGCATTGATTTCCGACAGAAGGCGTATTCCTCGGGTAATTCCCGTCACAGCAGAAATCACAAAGGCGGCCACAATCGTTAAGAGAATTCCTCCCAGAAGCCAAAGGGAATTATCAATCGGTAGAAGCTTTCGAATCCCGCCAGATAAAGTCAAAACCCCAGTTCCTAAAGAAGCTGACATACCGGCCACCAATGAAAACAAACAGATTGAATCGATGATTTCGCCTGCCTTACCCTTGAGGCGGTCCCCAAACAAAGGACTTAAGGGCGCTGCTAAACTGAATGTCTTTTTGGAATTGTAGTACATCAGGGCAAAAACAATCGTTGGAACTGTGTAAATTGCATAAGGCGTGAGGCTCCAATGTAAAAACAAAGATGAAATAGCAAAGTAAATTTTGTCCTTTTCAGCGGTGCTCTTGAGCCAGAGAGACGGTTCATGAAAGTGAAATAGGGGCTCTGCGGTTCCCCAAAATAGAGCTCCAACCGCCACCGTAGTGCAAAGAGCCACTGCAAACCAACGCCATTTATCTAAGATAGGAACTGCCTCTGCTCCTCCAATTTTAATTTTTCCGAGGGGAGAAAAGTAAGCAGCAACGCAAGCAACAAACATCAAAAAGGTTCCCCAAGTGAAGACATTTCCTAAATGAGAGAGAAGCCACTCCTGCAACAAGATTAACTGCTCAAAAAACTGCTGACCCCGTCCAAACGACTGTAGCAGAGCCAAAGCAAAGCACACGAAAGGTGGAAAAAAAACGATGGGTTTTATTTTCACAACTTAATCCAAACCGATTTTGTTTTTGTGTAAGCTTCCAGCGAGTGAATGGCCATTTCTTTTCCCCAACCACTCTGTTTGAATCCACCAAAAGGACTTGCGAAATCATAGCAACCGTAACGATTTACAAAAACCATTCCTGAATCAAGCTTTGCGGCAACCCGATGAGCTCTTGAAAGATCTGAAGTCCAGAGCCCTGCAGCTAATCCATAAGAAGTCTGGTTGGCTATGGCAATCGCCTCTTCTTCAGTTTTAAATCGGATCGCAACCAAAACGGGCCCGAAAATTTCATCTTGGGCAATTTTCATTTCTGGTCTTACTTCCGAAAAAATAGTGGGCTTAATAAACAACCCTCTTCCGTTGGGTCTTTCTGCTACTCCGCCGCAAACGAGTTTTGCCCCTTCTTTTTTACCAACCTCAATATAATCCATGACTTTTTTGAAGTGCGCTTGATGAGCTTGAGGTCCTTGATCCACTCCTTCTTCAAAAGCATCTCCTAATTTAATTCGATTAGCTCTCTCAACCAGGCCTGAAATCACTCGATCATAAATAGAATCGTGAATTAAAATACGCGTGGGCTCAGAACATTTTTCACCTTTATGGGAAAACATGGCTGTACAAGATCTTTCAATAGCGCTTTCCAAATCGGGGAGATCAGCAAAAAGAATGTTGGGAGATTTTCCTCCCAATTCAAGTGTCACTGTCTTCAAATTGGATTGGGCTGCGCCCATCAACACTTTTTTGCCCACTTGAGTGCTGCCCGTAAATGACACTTTATGAATTCCCGGATGTTCCGTTACTAATCGGCCCGTTTCCGCATCCCCCATTACTAAATTAAATACACCGCTCGGAAGCCCCGCTTTTTCGTGAATAATTTCACAAAGCCTCAAGAGACTCAAAGGCGTATATTCAGAGGGCTTCACGATCACCGTGTTCCCCATGGCAAGAGCTGGGGCGATTTTCCAACAAGCAAGAAGAAGAGGGAAATTCCAGGGAACGATCAGAGCGCACACTCCCACAGGTTCTTTGCGCGTATAATTTAAAAAACCTGGGTCGACAGGAACAGTATCGCCATAGATTTTATCTATCCATCCTGCGTAGTAATCAAAAACATCGGCAGATTCTGGTACATCATCAATCAAAGATTCCGAAAATAACTTTCCATTACAAAGACTCTCTAAAGTAGCGAGTTCCTCAGCGTGATCTCGAATGAGCTGACCGATTCGAATGAGGGCTTCTCTTCGGACTCGTCTGGGGCTCTCCGACCATACGCCCGATTGAAAGGCTTGAGCCGCCGACTTCACAATGACGTTAAGATCGCTTTCATTTGCCATTGGTACTTCACACAACACTTCTTCAGAGCTTGGATTAACGACTTTCCAAGTCTTTTCGCCTTGCGCCTGGAGGAAGTTTCCCCCGGCATAAAACTGTTTTGGCTGCTTTAGCCAAGTCTTCGCCCAATCAAGTCGTGCTTTTTGTAAAATTTCTTTTGTATTAGGCATGATGATTTTTCTCCCAAATCGAAACCCACCGTTCACAGCTTTCCGCATTGATAGTAAGGTCTCTTAAGCAATAGTGATTCAATTTTGAAAGAGCTTCCGAAAGAGCTTCAAGAGATTCGTAAATCTTTAGAGCACCGCAGGTTTCAAATACATTCAAGAAAAGTTCACCATGTTCTTGAGTGGCCTGAACCACTCGATGATTACCGAGCACAAGAAAAGCGGCCTGAATTACAGTTTCAGGAAGGGTGGGATTTATTTTTCCAGAAAAGAAACTTGAACCCGGAATAGCTGGTGGCAAAGAAATTTCGTTAAAGCCCGTGTGAGGACCCGAAGCCATCAAGCGAAGATCTTTGGAAATTTTAATCCAGGAAGTGGCGGCTTGAGAGAGCGTGGCTGATAAGCTACCAAAACGATCACTGTTTTGAGCAGCATCAAATAAATGTTCTCTCCGAGTCAGTGGAAGCCCAGTTGCTTCACTCAAAAAGGGAACGACCAGTCTTTGATACGTCAATGGTGCCCCTTCGCCTGATCCAATGACTGTCCCGCCTAAATTTACTTCTTCTAAAGACTTTAAATGAAAAGCTAATTGGTCCTGCTGTCTTTTAGCGACTAAAGCGTAGCCTTCAAAAAGCTTTCCGAGAGGGGCTGGAAGCGCGTCTCTTAGACAAGTTCGAGCCATTGTTCGAATATTTTCACATTGAGAAGCTTTTTCAAAACAAGTTGTTTCCACTTCTTTTAAAACATTCAAGATTTGATGCAGTAACCGTAAAAGAGCAATTGAAGAAGCTGTTGAAAGCACATCAGATGTAGACTGGCTTAAATTGATTTTGGTTTTGATATCGAGAGAAGCTCCAGATTCCTGAATAAATGCTTCAATCGCTTCATTGATATTCGTATGAACTGCTATTCCCCCACCACCTTGGTAGACATCGGCTTGAAACAAATCCCGATAATCAGGAGACTTTAAACGCTCACAAGCTTGCTGGATTAATTGCTCTTCATTTTCACTCAGAAGAGAAGCGCCCGAATTAGCTCGTGCCGCTGCCATCTTCACTGTAAGAAGAGCATCCACCCAAATCGGATAATCTTTTAGCAGCCGACCCGAAAACGCGTGAGCTCTCATAGCTTGCTCTGTTATCTCAAACGGTTTTTTAGCTAAATCCAGCATTAGTGAGTTCTTCCGTATCGAATTTGTCGCAAATAATCTGTACTCGTTACTTGAGGCTCCAAAGCATAACCATAGAGCGCAATTAATCTGAGTATTTTTCCTTTGATTTCAGTCACACGATGAATGGTGTATCGACCTTCAAACAGCACCAAACATCCCGGAGGATTATCCAAAACCTCCACATTTTTTCGATTGCCCTTCAGAAGAGCTCTTACTTCGTTGTAACGTGGATCAGTTGCGGTTCGGATATTTCTTACATATTCAAAGTTTCCACCTTCTTCAGGATCTTGAAGATTAATCGAAACAACAAAATCGCTTTGATCGAAATGCCAACGTAAATAATCTTGATCTTTCATCACGGCTACGTTGATAGCTCCGAGTGGGCAAGCGTATTCATGCAAAGGACCCCGTCCAATAATTTTCCCTACAAAGTCTACGAAAGGCTTCCACTGATAAATTTTTCGAAGGCCACTCTCTTGCGGAATTTGATCATAAGCTAAGACTCCCAAAGAAGTGTTATCTTCCATTTTCATGGGATGATCTTCAGGAAGATCATTTGGAATTTCTTCCAGATAAGCATTGCCACGAACCTGACTGTGAAAACTTTCGGCCGCAATGGCTGTGGATTCCTGCACTAGGTTTTTTAGTCCCGGAGCAGATAGGAAGTTTGGAAGCACACAAACGCCCTCTTCTTTCATTTGCTTCTGAAAACGAGCAAGCATGGCTTGGGTCACTGGATTTTCTACGTCGTCGATTGGATAAAGAGCCAAATTTATAAAATCATGAACGGTTTTCATCCGAATACCTCCACTTTTTTTAATAAATTCGGATATTTTACGCTCCAAGTCAAGAAGCCAGTTTTGTCACTGGGAAGCCGTTAAGCGCCCTAGCGTCGCATAATTAATCTTATTGAATTTCGATTAGTTAGAGGCGGGCACTTGCCGCCCCCGCCAAGTCACTTGATTGCACGCACGCATCCACCCGGAGCGCCCTAACAAATAGAGAAATCCCAGAGCCCCTAACGGGTGAAGCCAAACCGAGCCTGGAGAAACTCGAAAAGAAAAAGCAGTGATTGAGCGAAAGGCCAATAGCAATAGAAGACAAGCCCCGGCCCCCGGCGCTTCTTTCCAAGAAAGAAAAAGAGGGTTCACATAAATCCAAAGACTCAATCCAAAAACGGCTGCAAGAGAAAAATAATTTCCGCCGGAAAGAAAATAGAGATTCTTAGTAAATCCTTCCCTGAGAGCATCCCAAGAATCGTACATTCGTACTCGGACATCTTGAGTTGAAAGCACTGGAAGAAGTTTAAAACCTGCTTGGACTAATTTTCTTCCTAACTCCATATCTTCCAACAGGGAATGTGAAACGCATTCATGCCCTCCGACTTCAAAATAAGCAGAGCGCCGAATAGCAAGCCACTGGCCATTAGCAACTAAGAGTGAAGAGCTCTTGAAAAGAGAAATCCATCTCAGAGGCAGAAGCCCCCAAATGGGCAAATGCATCACAAACGGAATAATAGCTTTTTCGAAAAAAGTCGAAAGCTCTTGATAAGGAAGCGCAG
>JBJSXY010000430.1:0-4803 GCA_046086625.1 Pseudomonadota bacterium
CTTCACTCCAACATCAAGAAGACACACATGCTTGGAAAACATCATCGCAATTTAAAACGTGCTGCTCGTCATATGGAGTCCGATGTAAAGGATGTGGAACATCTTCTTTCTCAGTTTAAAAAGGCTCCAGAGAAAGTTGGATAACATGAAGACAACCTATAACAGAGTAATATCGGAATAATTTAGCTGGATCTAGGGCGCGCACCAAGGCATCGCAATAGATCTTTTTCTTTTTGTAAATACAACCAAATGAAACAGTGTGTAGTTTCCTTCACGATCTTCCCTTCTCGTTCGTAATCCAACCTTAGCCATTTAGTTTTTTATTTACCAGTCCGATGATTGATTGCTTGAGTAACTGGAGGCTCCCATGTTTCATATTCTCTTCACATTTTTCGTTCTGGCTTCCGTAAGTTTTGCGCAGGAATGTTCTCATCTGTGGCAGACTGACTTAAAAACGGGAACGATAGGCCCCAAGGGTTATTTGGGAGATACTCATGCTGCTTATGGGATCATGGCGTTTCTCAATCAGCAAAATCGGTACTATGTTATTAAAGGGCAATTTCCTCAAGCTCGCTTTTTCAGCGTCGAGACTTATAACGGGAGAAAGAATGGAGCAGGTAGTTCACTGGTGGATTCCAAAATGGTTCCCGATCCGGGTTCATTGAATCCCTTTACGGATGGAACCCCCATCGACACGCCTCATCGAAACTATACTATTATCATCGCACCCGAAGGCACTCCCCAAAAAGGAGCCAATCAGATTCCTTTTAGAAGAAATGAAAGATTTGTCTCTTTCTATATTCGTTATTATTTTCCTAATAAGGGACTTCCTGTTTCACTTTCAGATCTTCCACGAGTAGAAGCTTATGATTTAGACACTGGTGAACCTGCCTCTTGTTCAAAATCTTGGACAGTTGAAAACTTTACTCCCTATCCTCAATTTCTTGGCTTGCTTTCCCAAGACCCTCCAGGTGTTTTTAGTTTTCAACAAGCTCAATGGAACAAGGGAGCTAATTCAGCGGTAGGAAAATACGCCGAAGGACACAGCCAAATGAGTTTTGACGAAGTAGCTCTCATTCGATTCAAAGCCCCTACTTATGTCAACACTTTCACTGCGCAAGGCCTTTTTAATTCGGACGCTCAAGTGCGCTATTGGTCTCTATGTGCTACAAACTTTCCTAATAATCAGGGGCTGGCTTGTTTAGCAGACCAATTCACTACACCCGATGAAAAGGGTTATGTCACAGTGGTAAATGGATCTGGAGAAGAAATTCAGAAAGAAGCCTTAAAAAGAGGCTACTACTTCATTCCGGATATGCGCCCCCCAAATAGTCAGATGGTGCTTTTCCCTTTCAGAAACATTTTACCTTCGAAGACATTCAAAGAAAATCAACAGTACCAGGGAGATTTCAACCCTAAGATTCGCATTTGCCACAAAGACGATTTTCTGGAAGGAACGTGTGAGTGGTGGAAATGAATTCAAGTTTACTTTTTGGATAATACGGTTACCGCAAAAACACTGATTTCGTAGAGCACAAAAAGCGGCACTAACGCTAATATCATTGTAAAAGCATCGGGAGTAGGAGTCACAACAGCAGCCACGATCGCTAGGCCAATATAAGCTTGAGGACGAAACTGCTTGAGAATAGCTCCGTTGATGATTCCTAATCTCCCCAAAAGTGATAGGAGAACGGGAATTTCAAAAAAGAGAGCCGTCCCAAGAAGAATTTGCAAAGTCAAAGTCAGATAGTCCGCTAGCCCCAGCATGGGCATTTCACTTCCCGAAGCGCCAAATGTCAGAAGAAAATTAAAAAGATAGGGAAGTACCCATTGGTAAGCGACAAAAAAACCGAGTAGAAATGCTAGAAAAGCAGCCAGTACAAATGGAAGTGCTAATTTCCTCTCATGGTTTTTAAGCGCTGGCTTCACAAAAAGCCAAATCTGTAAAAAAAGAAAAGGCGAGCTGAAAAGAAGCGCTGCTACCAAAGAGACTTTTATATAGGAATACAATTGCTCGGTTAGGCCAAAATAATAGAGTTGCTTTTGGTTCTCAGGCAGAACTTCCAAAATTGGTTTTTTTAAAAATATCACAATGCTTTCAGCAAAATGAAAGCACCCAAAAAAGGTGAGAATAATCGCAATGACTGAGCGAAATAAGGAAACTCTCAAATCACCTAAATGCTCGTACAGAGTTTGCAGGCGCTCAGGCTCATCGGGCTTTTGTAATTGCGAATCATCCATCTCGATATTTTAGTCTATTGCTTGAAATAATGTATGCTTTCAATTACTGATATTAGAAAGAATACGTCGTGATTATAATGACATTATGATTTTCTCCAAGGAGTTTGTATGTTGGGCAATTTAGGCGTTACCGAAATATTGGTTATTGGCGGTGTGGTTCTGCTCATTTTTGGTCCCAAACGACTTCCAGAATTAGCAAAGGGACTGGGCAAAGGAATTCGGGATTTTAAGAAAGCCCTTAATGAACCAGATGAAAAAGATTCTTCATCTGATGATCCTAAAAACCACTCTAAATCCTAGCGATCCCTTCTCTCTAATTAACTGAATGAGCGACCAGCGCCTCGAGCGGGATAAACTCTAAAGTCTTTTCATGAGTTGATTCAAGTTTGACTGTGGGAGCAACTCCAGCTTTATAAGCTTCTAACCAACGAAGAGCACATAAACACCATCTGTCCCCTGGTTTTAATCCAGGGAAATTAAACTCAGGCCGGGGGGTACTCAAATCATTTCCACGCCCCAACGAAAACTCCAAAAATTCTTTTGTCACAAAAGAACACACGACATGCCTTCCCTCATCGTGCTCATTGGTTCGACAAAAGCCATCTCTGAAATAGCCTGTCAGCGGATTTTTGCAACAGTGCTTTAGTTCAGTACCCAAAACATTTTTAGCTTTTTCCTGGCTCATACGCTTCCAAAAACTTCACGATAAATTCGGGGTCGAATTGAAAAACTCAACCAGAGGGGTCCCCACAGAGCCCGTTCGACTAGTCCAGAAGTACAACGATACTCAATAGAATCCGAAACTCGACAAGAGGTATCGCTTATTTTTTCAACTCGATGAATGTGCCTCCAAAAAGTAAAAGGTGCAGGCAATTTCTTTCCCTCATCCACAAACTCCCACACGGTATCACTTTGGGACGACTCAGTAATTTCACTCACCCAGCCTTGGAGAAATCCTGGCATTCCCATTTTTAAATGCACTTCATGGCCTTTTTCACAACCATCGAATCTCTCAAGCTTGAGACTCATAAAGGGCGGCTTTAACCTTAAAAACAAATCTTGGTTAAAACCGGTTTTTATTTCCTGAAGTGTGCTTTTTACTTGAGCTTCAAAATAAAGTTTCATACTAGGGGTATTTTAGGGGAAGATGACCCAAGAGGAAATATGAAACCTATCATTATTATAGGAGCCGGCCTTTCCGGACTTGCGTGTGCCGTTTCTCTTTTTCGAGCGGGAAAACCGGTTCTAGTTTTAGAAAAACGGCCCAAAGTGGGAGGAAGAGTTTATACCCAAGAAACCCCATCGGGCTTTTTGGTGGATGAAGGCTTTCAAGTTCTTCTAAGCTCATATCCGGAACTTTCTCAATTTGTTGAGCTAAGAGACTTGGAACTAAGGCCCTTTAATTCAGGCGCACTTATATTTACCGGCCTTGGTTTAGAGCTTTTAGCAAATCCCTTTCGTCATCCATTACACAGTTTTAGCACTCTTAAGTTTTCAGGAGCTTCCATTTCAGACAAAGCATTAGTGATTAAATTGATGGCCAAAGTCCTTCTTGAAAAGGCTTCGGATCAAATGGGATCTCAAACAACCCTCGATTTTTTAGTAAACTTTGGATTTAGCCGACGATTTATTGAGGACTTCTGGAAGCCTTTTCTAACGGGCGTCTACTTAGATTCTGATTTAAGTGTAGGTTCTCATTTTTTTAAGTTCTTGATGAAATGCTTTGCTTGGGGAGAAGTCACTTTACCTGAAAAAGGAATGAATCAGCTCCCTCAAGAAATGGCTAAACAACTTCCTTCCGAATCCTTGAGATTAAACGCTGCAGTTAAAACGTGGGAAAAAGAGAAGGTTTTTTTGGAAAGCGGCGAAACAATTGAAGGAAGCAATGTCGTTTGTGCTTTTGATCCCAAAACAAAGGAACCAGAAAAGAAAAAACACTTTAGAAGTGCAACGACTTATTATTTCACTTCTTCCCTTCTGTGTTCCTTGGGTTGGGAAAAATGGTTAGTCTTGGTGCCTCCTCGTTTTGGTTTCTCTATTTCTCATTTAGTTTTAGTCTCATCAGTTGCCCCCAGTTATAGCCCGAGTGGGCAAGCTTTACTGAGCGTGACCGTAACAGGTGAAAAACAAAGCTCAGAGTCGCAAGTGATTCAAGAAGTGGAACAAGTTGCAGGGAAAAAGCTCGATTTGAAACTTGTGGCTACCACGAAAGTTCCTTACGCCCTTCCCATTCTGTCAAGTGAAACACCTGGTTTTGAAAACCAAAATGGCGTTTGGTTCTGCGGCGATCGCTTTACATCGCCTTCGATTAATGGAGCTTTACGTTCGGGACGTCTTCTGGCTGAAGCTATTCTTTAAAATAAAAACAAAAGGCAACCACCAGATCAAATCATTAAACACGATGATCCATCCAAATTTGAGAGGAAAAACTCCCTGCCAAAGAGCTTTTGCAAATCCCAAAGGACCAAAAGTTTTCCCAAGCCACCCAACTAAGACTACAGGCCAATGCCGATAGGGATCCTGAGCCGCTATCCAATACCCGATTCCATAAACGCCGACGAT
>JBJSXY010000431.1:0-2056 GCA_046086625.1 Pseudomonadota bacterium
CGGTGCTTCCAGTTTCCATTCCCCCTTTAAGAGACCGAGCCGATGATATTGCTTTGCTCGCTCAAGGCTTTTTGGAAAGAATGGGGAGAGATATAACCAACATCGATTTGTCTTGTCTGAGTCAGTTTGAATGGCCTGGAAATGCAAGGCAGTTAAAAAACTTTCTCATTCGCGCCCATGTACTCGGAGGAGCTGAGTGGGGTTCCGACTTTTTAACTCAGCTTCTAAACAAAGAAAGAATTCGGCTATCGGGTACGGCACTTGCCGAATCATCGGTGGCCGGAGTAACGTTAGCGGATATTGAGCGCCAAATCGTCATGGATAGACTCAAACGGTGCCACGGCAATCGAAAACGAGCAGCTAAGGAATTAGGAATTGCTAAATCAACTTTGCATGAAAAGCTTCGCAAGTGGAAAATGGATGGCTCAGACGAAGTGTGGCCTCTTTATCGTGAGCCTCAGCTTCCTGCTATGGGCTCCTAGCGCTTTTTCAATTTCTCGAAAAGATTGGATTTTTACACAGCTTTCTTCCACTTCGGTGCCGTTAAAAGCACCGGGACTGGGGTTTCAATTAGGAATTTCAACGCTGACTTACGACTCTCGGTTTTCTACTCAAGCAAGTCTTTTCTGGGATACGAAATTCATTGAATTGGGAGTTCGCACTTCTGGGCGAGTTTTGGGTTCTCTTGGGGGGGGCCGCACGGCCCTTCCCAATACGCTTCAGGATTGGAACGAAACCTATTCGGTAGAAATCGCTCGTCGGTTTTTAAGCCCAGATGGGCGATTTGGTCGAATTGGAATTCAGTTAGATGAATTTTCGCCCAAAAAAGAACGTTTTTTCCATTTTGCGATGGATACGGGAATTTTAGAATCCACTACCGAGCCCGGGACTTTAAATCTTTCTTTTCACTTGTTTCGACCCATGCAAAAGGGTTCTGACACTCGCCTTACTTCTTCAATTGATGTAGGCCATGTGTTTGCCCGTTGGAATCCTGAAACATTGAAACTGGGCCTTGCGTTTGGTTGGACTTATCACTTAAGCCAGGAACAGAGCTTAGATGAAGTCGATGCCAAAGCCGATAAAACCATTCAGTCTGAACATATGATTTTTTCTTTAAACCCATGGCTTGAATATTCAGCACCGGCTTTTATAGCTCGCTTAGCGGTTCCGTGGCGGCTTTTCATGGATAAACAATGGCAGAACAAATCGGTTCTCGTAACGAGTTATCCGTTTGAGTTAGGCTCCCCTGATATTTTTGCTTCGTTTGTATTTCTACTCTAAGCTCTCTCTGCGGTGATATTCTCGTTCAGAGTTGTTTGAGTTTTTGAGTTGTTTGAGATCTTGAGATCTGAAAACAGGAGTACTTGGGCCCATTCGTTTCAAAAAGCGTTCAAAGGGTTTTTTGTCAGAAGCGCTATCTTTTTCGGAAAATCGTTCAAAAATTGTCTGAGCATTTTTGATAAAACGACCATCAAACTCTTCATCGTCAAAAGAAGTTAAAATCGATTCATTTTTGGCTATTACATTTTTCAAATCGAAATAATCTACTAATCGAAAAGCTTCTTTATCTTCTGTTCTTTCCGCAAACTCTTTCATCGTCTTTTGGAAGCTTTCTCGAGCTTCTTGTTCTTTATTTTTCTCTTTCTCTTTGCTCTCAGGTTTGTCTCCGTCATTAGAAAAAAGAGGAGGCAGCTGGCTTGGTGAATTTTGAGTGGGATTTCCTGGGTTCTGAAACCCCTCATTGTTTCTTGAATTAGCCAAAGCACTGGATTGAAAAAGAGGGGCGTCATACCTATCTTTTCCAAAACGGGTGTTTTTGGGAGTAAACCCTTGCACTACATCGGCATCTTTCTCAGCTTCCACACTTTTTAAAGGAGCTTCAAGAGGCGCTGTAGAACGCTGCTCCCCTACAGGGGAAACAGTGCGCGCTTGGGGAATAGGCAAAAGGCCATTTCCGGAATTTCCAGAAGGTGAAGGGGGGTTGTTAAAAATATTGAAAGCTTGAAGATCTACTGGGTTTATCTTTGTGGGATCTGTTGTGAGTTCGGGAAGAAGT
>JBJSXY010000432.1:0-4262 GCA_046086625.1 Pseudomonadota bacterium
ACAAGATCATGCGGCTGCTGCAGTTGCTGCGAAGGGCGTTCCTGTGTTTGCAGTCAAAGGAGAAACCCTCGAAGAGTACTGGGAATACACTCACCGAATTTTTGAATGGACCGATGGCGGCTTTACCAACATGATTCTAGATGACGGTGGAGATGCCACTTTGCTGCTTCACTTAGGAGCAAAAGCTGAGAAAGATCTGAGTGTGCTCGCTAAACCCACTTCTGAAGAAGAAACCGTTCTTTTTGCAGCTATCAAGAAGAAACTTTCCGTAGATTCGAAATGGTATTCCACTCGTTTGGCTCACATTAAAGGAGTGACTGAGGAAACGACAACGGGAGTAAGTCGTTTAATCCGCATGCACGAGCGAGAAGAATTAAAGTTTCCTGCGATCAATGTGAATGACTCAGTTACTAAATCTAAATTTGATAACCTCTATGGTTGCCGAGAGTCGTTAGTAGACGGAATTAAGCGTGCAACGGATGTGATGGTCGCTGGAAAAGTGGCTGTGGTAGCGGGTTACGGTGATGTTGGAAAAGGGTCGGCCCAAGCACTTCGCGCGCTGTCGGCTCAAGTTTGGATAACGGAAATTGATCCGATTTGTGCGCTTCAAGCTGCTATGGAAGGGTATCGAGTAGTGACGATGGATTATGCAGCCGACAAAGCAGATATTTTTGTAACGGCCACAGGGAACTTTAATGTGATTACCCACGACCATATGGCGAAAATGAAGGACCAAGCTATTGTGTGTAATATCGGTCACTTCGATAACGAAATAGATGTAGCTTCTCTTGAAAAATACAAATGGGAAGAAATCAAGCCACAAGTCGATCATGTGATTTTTCCCAATGGAAAACGCATTATTCTTTTAGCTAAAGGCCGGTTGGTGAATTTGGGTTGTGGTACGGGTCATCCAAGCTACGTGATGTCGTCTTCATTCGCGAATCAAACCATTGCACAAATTGAACTCTTTACTCAAACATCGAAATATCCAGTGGGCGTATACACGCTTCCTAAACATCTGGATGAAAAAGTAGCTCGCTTGCAGTTAAAGAAACTCAATGCCGAGTTGACGGTTCTAAGGGAAGATCAAGCGAAGTATTTGGGGATTTCTGTGGCGGGACCCTATAAGCCAGATACGTACCGGTATTAAATTCTTTCGGGGCGCAAGCCTTAAAAACTTCCTTGGGTCCGTTAATTTGATTTAAGTCAATGGGATTCACTTGGGGGTTTTTAGCTACGCACTCTGTTTCAATCTTTTCGATAATAGGGGGACAGATAGGAGCGTTGGCTGTAGTGGTGAGACTGTTGAATGCTGTCTGTGAGTTTAGAGTGTGAATAGCCCCATCTGCTGAGGGGAAAGAAGCAAATTCCGTTTTAGTTGATGCTTGAACTACTTTAGCTCTGAGATCAAAAAACTGTCGAATATACGAAGAAGCTAGGAGGGAAACACTAAAGTTGGGGCTTTGTTAAAAGCATCGATTTCATTCGACTGGCGATTAGATTGACCAGGGTCGATTCGTTATCAATCACCGACGTTTTAGCTTCCATTCTATTTTTAGACTTAATGACAAAGAAAAGCATTTTTCCTAAGAAGGTGCCTAACATTCCCAGAATTAGAATGGAGACCAAGAGACCTAAAAGAGTAATTCCCCTTTTACTTGAATATTGTTTCAGTTTCATTCGGCTTATTTTTCTGCGTATGCAGCTACGTTATATTGGGGTAATTCAACTTTAATTTTACCCGAATTAATGAGCCCCTCAAATCTTTGGCCGTTGAATCTTTTCCAATTGAATAAAATAGCTGGGGAGGGATTCGAACCCCCGACCAAAGGATTATGATTCCCTTGCTCTACCGACTGAGCTACCCAGCCACAGAGAAACGCTTCAGAATGAAGGGCCTAACCCTATAAAACCCTAAGGTATTTGTCTAGGGGTCCTTTCAGTATCAGGCCCTTACCCTTCGGCGAAAATAAGCCGAAAAGAATCCCATGGATAAGAAAAAAGAGTGGCCTTACCGCCTCTTAGCCCTTTTGTGGGGCTTAGGTCTGGGAATTGCGCTGCGTCTAACTTGGCACCACGAGAATAGTCTTTATGGAGACTCCCAAGCAAAGCTGGGGCTCTGCCCCGAAAATGCTGTTATCAATTGCGATGTCGTAAATACGAGTCGGTATTCCGAGTTTCTTGGATTTCCTATCGCTGTTTTTGCCATTCCCACTTATCTTTTTTTACTCTTTCTCATTTTAATTCGAAAACGCTTTTCGCAAGTGCCGCTTCTTCTTCTTTAAGTGGGGTTTGCCACTTCTGCATATTCTCTTTTCTTGGCCGGCGTTTCTTATTTTCAAATTGGAGTGGGGTGCCTTTGGTGCATGGGACTTTATGCGATTAATTTTTCCACTCTAGTTATCGCGTTTTATATTTTTCGTCAGGCTCCGCCCCGCCCCTTTAGTTCGCCTTGGGGACCTCTCTTGCGAATCACTTTGAGTAGTTTTGTTTTTTTATCGATTCTTTCTCTTGGGACACAGCAAATTTATCGTTCCCTATTAAAGAAGCAATGGAGTACGCAAGACCGTTGGAAAGAAAAGAATTTTAATCTGTCAGTTTCCTTTCAAAAGCCCGTCTTTACTGCAGGAAAAAAAGTGGAGCTCGAACCCATGAATTTGCAACCATTCATGGGAAAAGGAAAGCCCCTAGCTTTGATTTATCGGTATCCTGGCTTTCGCCAATCGGATGAGTTTCTTCCAAAAATACTCAGCGATTTAAACGAAAAGGCTCCTGATGCTCAAGTGTTTACCGTGATTCCTCTTCGAAACGAAACACGTCTGGAAAGTCTTATTGAAGATCACAGAAGTCATCCGGCCTTTAATCAAATTCCTCTTCTTTTTGATAAAGATTCAGAAAATGCCAGAGCCCTGGGGCTGCCCGCTAACCAAGCTGTTCTTATTCTTTTGGATAAAGACGGTTCTTTATCCTCCGATTTTCCAATCGAAGAATTTATGATCGGAAAGTGTGCGCCTTCTCTTTCACTTAGCAATCTGTCGACTGGCCGATTGTTTAATTTTAAACCTAGCTCTTTAAAAAAACCGACACTTCTCGTGTTTTGGCGGTCTACGTGTGGGCATTGCAGAAAAGAAATTCCAAAAATAGTGGAGTACTACCGAACCAGAAAAAGCGAACTAGATATTGTCAGCATTAGCCGAGGGGTGCCCAAGGCCACAATGGATTATGCAAAAAGTGTGGGAGTAGCATGGCCTGTCCTTGTTGATTCCGGCATTGCTTCTTATCTTTACCGAGTCGACTCCACTCCTACGTCGATTCTCATTTCGCCTTCTGGGGGTATTGAAAAATATTGGAGAGGATCCGTGGCGGAGCTAGAGACCACTTTTGATTCAGCCTTACGAGAAGTAGCCTCTTCTCCCAGATCGGCTTGCGAGACGACTGAATTGCCTCAGAAGGCGAAACTTGATTTTTCAGTTCAAAGAGCGGACGGGAGCCAAGCTCTAGTCGAGTCGCTTATTTCTAAACCTACGCTTGTTCACTTTTGGGCGACTTGGTGCTTACCTTGCCAAGAAGAGCTTCCTCATTTTTTAAAATATGCTCAAAGTCAAAAATCAAAAGGAATTGATTCGCTTCTAGTTACGGTGGAGTCTGTTCAGGAAAAAGACAAAGTGAGTCAGTTTCTAAAACCCTATGCGATGACAGGACCTGTCTATTTTTCGCCCAGTGGCGGTATTTACGATTCCTTGAATAGCGCTTACAGTGTTCCTAGAACCTATTTAGTAAATTCAAAAAGTGAAGTACTTAAAAAATACTTAGGGGCACAAGATTGGCAGAACGAAAACTTTCAGGAGCTAGTAACCACATGGTATCAAAACGAGTATTAAGTTTTCTTTTAGTAAGTGTCGTAGCAAGTTCGATAGGTCTTGCTACTGGTGAGCGCCACCGCGACGGTGTGGGGGAAGTCGATCCTATTAAAAGAAAAAAAGCGTTTGGTTCGGATCGAGGCCCTGCCATCTTAAACCTCAACGACGAACTAGAAGCACTGAGCGAATTAAATGTGAAGCCTCAGGAGCTTTTCTTTAACAAGTTCTTAGTTGTAGATGACAAGATTTTGCTTTTCGGGGAGAAACTGACAGGAGTTCTCACATGTTCCGGAAAGACAGGGCCCAGTTTGGTCGTGAGTGAGTCGCGACAAATCAACACGCATTCAATTAAAATGCCACCTGGTTCTCGTGCTCTAGGATTTAAAGACGGTGAGCTTTGTC